>DAOVUC010000009.1 GCA_030632765.1 Candidatus Dadabacteria bacterium | reverse complement strand
ATGAACTTGTTTGGTCTCGGCGATGATGTCGCATAATCGCTAGGCGTAGAAGTGGGGTGGGTAGTGGAGAAGATTTGTTTTTCAGCATCCCTGGCAGCGGGAGCAGTAATTTCGGTAACCGGCCCGATCGGGTTTGTGGGACTTATCATCCCCCATATCCTGAGAATGATATTGGGGGTGGATAATAGAATTATCCTGCCATGCTCTTTTCTTTTAGGAGCTACGTTTTTAACCGCAGCTGACACAGTTTCTAGAACTATTATTTCCCCGGTTGAAATTCCGGTTGGAATAATTACAGCCTCCATAGGCGGAATATTCTTCCTCTGGCTCCTAATAAAAACCAAAAAAGAAATAATAGTATAAAGACTAACCCATCCCTCTTATAGATAGAGGCCCATGATTAGCCTATATTAAGTTTAAAACCTTACGGTTATTCTCTAATTATTATGCAGCCTTAAATGGATCGTCGTCACCACCACCGCTTTCAGCTGGCGCTTCGGCAGGTGCAGCTTCGGCAGGTGCAGCTTCTGCAGGTGCATCCGCTTGTGCTGAAGCAAATTCAGTTCCATCAGTGGCAGGTTCTGCAGGTGCCGATGGAGGTGGAGGTGCTTCTGGTGCAGCGGCGGCTTCTCCAGCCTCACCTTGAGGGGCCATTAAATACCAACCCAAAAACGCTAAACCTATTACAATTAGTATCCACATCTTTATCTCCTCCTTATTACATTATTAACAATACTATCACACTTCTCCATATTAAAGAACGAGTAACTCCCAATATTTATCTTGTTTGGTTTTAATCTTTATTTATCCCAGTCCCAAATTTATCCAAATCCCATCAAAAACAATCAGTTAATCTTTATGATTAATCTAACCAATACCTTGATACTAATAAATTTTATATATATATGTCAAGCAAAAATTTGTAAAACCAGCCAAATATTTTCTCATTTCTTTAGATTTTATAAGCCAATCTGTAGAACAAAACGATAATTGTACTATAAAATGCTATTATATATCAATCCCTTACAATGTTGGAGATTGAAATTGTTATCCTTAATAATAAAGCCCTTACTTAAACATTCTAGTCAAACGCTTGAAGACATAGATCTACCTTTCGATACTGAAATATCGCTTTCTCTAATAGAATCCGGTTGCATTTTTGTCTCTTTAAACAATAAAGCAACATTGATAATAAAAAGTCCTCTTGAAGAAATAAAACTGCTCAAGAATATCAATGGATTAACTTTTAATTTTGAGTTGGTAGAAAGGCCAGAATTTCCATCTTTGGGAATGCATATAGAAATAAAGACTGTTTCCAATACTTCATTTAAATTTGAATATTTTTTTAACACTGAATCTATGGGAGAAATCGACCTACTTAAAAAACTTCAAGAGCAAAATCATTTTGATATTCTTTTCTTCAATACAAAAATTGAATATTCTAAAACTATAGAGCTCAACAAAGAGGATAAGTCACAGTTAAATTCGCTGATTAATAAAGCTGCTCAATAGTTTGACAAAAGAGATTGGTTGCCTGATAATATCCCATCAGCAACCTAAGGAGTATGAATAAACTTGAGTTTTGTAAAGTTTCTAGGAATTGGTTCTTCCGTACCTGAAAAGGTATTATCCAATACCGATTTTGAGAAGATGATAGATACTTCCGATGAGTGGATACGCTCAAGGACCGGTATTGTTGAACGTAGAATAGCCGCGCCTGAAGTAGCCTCATCTGATCTTGCCTATGAAGCGGCGTTAAAAGCATTAGAAGATGCTTCCATGGATCCTGAAGACATAGACGGTATTGTAGTCGGGACAATTACGCCTGACTTCATCTTCCCTTCCACAGCTTGTGTACTTCAAAGCCTACTAGGGGCAAAAAATGCCTTTGCTTTTGATGTGCTTGCAGGGTGTTCCGGATTTATATATGCGCTACATGTGGCAAAAGGAATGATTCAAGGCGGTGGCTCTAAAAATCTTCTCGTAGTTGGGGCCGAAACAATATCAAAAATAATGAACTATGAAGACCGGACGACCTGTATTTTATTCGGAGACGGAGCTGGGGCAGCAGTCATTACTACTTCAGATACCCCGGGGATCCTATCTTCCTGTCTTGGAGCTAATGGGGATGGCTGGGAATTCCTTTATATGCCGGCAGGCGGGTCTCGTCTCCCTACTTCAGAAGAAAGCCTAAAGAACGGCAGCCACTTTTTACAGATGGAAGGTAAAGAAGTATTTAAAGAGGCAGTAAAAGCCCTTCAATCATCCTCACTTGAGGCTATTAGATTGGCAGATATTACACCCGATGATATTGATCTATTAATACCGCATCAGGCGAACTACAGAATCATTGAATCGGTTAGAAAACGTTTAGAATTGCCGGAGGAAAAAGTGTTTAGCAACTTGGATAAATACGGTAACACCTCCTCAGCCTCCGTGCCTATTGCGCTTGATGAAGCCGTTAAAAGCGGCAGATTGAAAAGGGGCGATATTGTAGTTTTCTCCGCGTTCGGCGCCGGATTCACTTGGGGCGCTTCAGTAGTAAGGTGGTAATTACTCTAAAATTTCATGTTTTAACCCCCTCCCCAGTAAATATTAAGCTAAGTAATACTCAGGTAAAATGAATGTCCTACTCAAAAAATCGTTCTGAGGATTGAAAGGAGATTCGCAACTATTTCAAGCCAAATTATCAACGTAGTTCTTCCTGTATTTCTAATAGCATCCATTGGATACTTATTTGGCAAAAGAAAAAAGATTGATCTTTCTTCGGTAAACGATTTTGTAATCTACCTTGCTACTCCGGCGTTAATACTATCCTCACTCTCCAAGGACACAATTGAGATAAGCCTTGCGGGAATAGTATTTATTTCGGTATGCATAATTATCGGCGTTTCATCTATTATCGGCTATCTGGCTGTAAAAAAACTGAATTTACCTATAAAGGTTTATTTGCCGCCTATCCTCTTTGCCAATACAGGCAATATGGGACTTCCTTTAATTTTATTTGCGTTTGGAGAAACTGGATTCAAAGTTGGAATACTCTATATGGTTTCTACAACAATTCTTCACTACACAGTGGGAATTATGGTTTTAAACTACGATAAGAGCCCACTTGAAATATTAAAATTACCACTTGTCTACTCTGCAGTAGCAGGGGTACTACTCAGCGTATCAGATGTTGAAATCCCGACTGCTCTTTTTAGGGCAGTGGATCTTTTGGGGCAGGCCAGTATACCGACAATGATATTTGCTCTGGGCTATAAACTGTCAGAAGTAAGGATTACTCACGCGGGCAGGTCTTTTCTAATTGGTGGTATGAGAGTATTTGTTGGGGTAATGCTTGGAGTATTTGTAGTATGGATATTTAAACTTGACGGAGTGGCGGCAAAAGTTGTTATTCTTCAATCCGCAATGCCGCCGGCGATATTTAATTTTGTACTGGCAGAAAAATATAACCAGGACTCTAAAACAGTTGCTTCCATAATATTGGCCGGGACAATAATATCAATTGTTACAACCCCTGTCATTCTCGCTTTTCTTATGAAATAAGGTTAGCGGTTATCCAAGCAATCAACTCTGATAATAGGCGCCTCAAACCAGTGATATTCTGTATTGTACAAAAGGCTCCTACCATCGGGCAAATAAGAAATACTCTCCTGCTGCGGCAAAGACTTAAGCTCGACCACATTGTAATCTTGTCCTTTTTTTAATTGACGAGACTTCTTCATTCTTGATTGAGAAAGATCCGTATTAAATTCAAATGCATTCTCATAGGTTAATACTAGAAAACTCTTTCCATCAGGAGCAATATCAAATGCTGATATCACCTGTCCGTAGACCGTTCCCGAGGGGTTAATATAGGGAAGATCTATTTCAGAAATAAATTCAAGGAGCTGCTCCTTATTTCCTGAGTTTTGCCGTTTTTCATTTGATAGTCTGTATAATTTTGCGGGATAAGCCTCTGATTCATTAAGGTTTTCTTCTTTGGTAAGTATGTATATGTCTCCGTTAGGATGTACTGCCATACCTTCAGCATTGTGAGAGCGGTCGGGATATACAAGTTTTAGTCTTCTAAGGGGATAAACCGAGTGTCCATATTTTTCGAGTTCTTCAATAATAATAATCTCAACAAACTCCCTTCTCTTACGATTGTCGCCGATGTCAGCGATAAAAATACATGATTTATTACTAGAACATTTGCCTAAACTTATATCTTCAAAATCAGACCTCTTAGGAACAACTCCTTCTATCCTTATCTTCTGTGTCTTACCACCTTTAGAATCTGTAATGTAAAAATAATGTCCGCCTCCTGAATCATTAACATGATAGAGCCTTCCCGGGAACTCATTTGAAGCTTCAATCCCTGAAGCCTCATTGATTAAATTATGATCGAGCGTTCCTGATTTTGTACCCTCATCCCATTTAGTGCATAGAGCGGCCCGGCTCATTTCTTCTACTAAAAAAATCGTGAATAAGACAAAAAATATTATTAGAAAGTAGTCGGTTAATTCGGGTCTATTGTGTTTAATCATCATATGCTTCCTTTTTGAGTATAAGTAATACAATTTTACCTATGACAATTATCAGGCAAAATAGTCTTAAAAGTATATTATTAAAACTCATGATATGTCCAAAGAAATAATTAAAGGTAGTTCTGCACCTCTTAGAGGAGAGATAACACCTCCCGGAGACAAGTCTATTTCCCACAGGTCCTTAATACTATGCTCTATAGCAAATGGACATTCAGTAGTTAAGGACTTTTTAATTTCTGATGATACGCTTTCAACCGCAAATGCTATGAGAGCTCTAGGAATTACAATAGGAATTAATGGAACCCAGGCAGATATTATTGGAAAGGGGCTATATGGTTTGCAGGAGCCTGAAAAAGTTATTGACTGCGGCAACTCCGGCACAACCACTCGGTTGCTATGTGGTCTTTTAAGTGCCCAAGTTTTTACTTCTATCTTAGACGGGGATAAGTATCTCCAAGCAAGACCGATGAGAAGAGTTGTCGGCCCACTCTCTTTAATGGGAGCCCAAATTACAGGAAAAGAAGATGGAAATAAACTACCTCTAACAATAACCGGCAGCAAACTCAAAGGAATTAGCTATGAACTACCAGTTGCGAGTGCTCAGGTAAAATCAGCCATTTTACTTGCCGGCCTTTACGCCCAAGGCGAAACTGAAGTTATAGAACCAGAGCCTTCAAGAGACCATACCGAAAGAATGCTCTCTTATCTTGGGATCCCTATTGAAAAAAGTGGCAATAGCATCAAAATTATAAAAGCTGAGAGAATTGAATCTGGTGAGATCATCGTTCCTGCCGACATATCTTCCGCAGCTTTTTTCATAGTTGCAGCGCTTATTACCCCGGGTTCCGAAGTTCTAATTAAAAACGTCGGAATTAGTCCCCTTAGAACCGGAATAATTGATATCCTAAAAAATATGGGCGGGAATATAGATATCATAAATGAAAGAGAGGCAAATGGTGAGCCTATAGGAGATATAATAGCCCGTTCAAGCGATCTTCACGCAACTGAAATTAGTGGAGAGCTTATACCTAAAGCAATCGATGAGCTGCCTCTTGTTGCGGTGGCCGCATGTTTTGCAGAGGGGGAGAGCTTAATACGGGACGCTAGAGAACTTAGAGTAAAAGAAACAGATAGGATTAAAGCTATGGCAACTGAACTTCGGAAATTAGGCGCCCGCATTGAGGAATTTGAAGATGGTATGTCTATTCATGGGTCTGAGTCTTTAACGGGATCCACATGTTCAAGCTGGGGTGACCATAGAATAGCAATGTCAATTGCAATTGCGGGAACCCGCGCTAAAGGAGAAACCGAGATACTGGATGCTGAGTGTGTTTCTGTTTCTTATCCGGGCTTTTTTAAGGTTATAGATGAACTCCGTCAATAAATGAATTATCCTAATATCAAAACCCTACAAATATGAAAATGGAAAAAGATCTAATAATAACCATCGACGGCCCCTCTGGTGTCGGAAAAAGCACTGTAGCTAAATCAGTCGCTAAATATCTGGGACTCACATATTTAGATACGGGGGCCATGTATAGGGCAATAGCTCTTCAAGTAAAGAGGAACCCTTTAAATATTAATAACGACGAAGAGCTTTCATCATTACTAGCTAATACAAATATTAAATTTGTGAATAACGAAGACAATGTTCTCATAATTTTCCTGAACAATGAAGACATTACCGACAAGATTAGAAGTCCTGAGATTTCCCGGCTCTCCTCCGATGTTGCCACAAAGAACCTAGTCAGGAAGAAGCTTGTTGAAATACAGAAAGAAATAGGGTTAAACGGCAACATAGTTGTAGAGGGAAGAGATATGGGGACATATGTATTTCCGGACGCTAAATTCAAGTTCTATTTAGATGCCACAATTGAAGAAAGAGCAAAGAGGAGAAATAATCAATTAACTCAAAGTGGCAATAATATTGGGGCGGATAATATGATAAAAGAGATTGAATTGAGGGACAAACAGGACAAAGAACGCTTAGAATCTCCCTTGCATCCGGCTCCGAATGCAGTAATAATAGATACTACAAATCTTATTGCCGACGAAGTTATAAACAGAATTATTGCAGAAGTTAAAGGTGAGTAACAGAACCTACGCTACCTAATACTAATTCTAATAATGAAAATCGCCCGGTAAATTTGAATCACATCTAATTTAAGAGAAGGCAGGACTATGGTAGAAGAGAAAAATTTTGCAGAACTAGTTGACGAAAGTATGAATGTCCCTGATCAGGGGAAAATATTCACCGGTATAGTTGTCCGAGTCGATAAAGATGATGTTTTTATTGATTTTGGCTCCAAGTCGGAAGGAGTTGCTCCGACTGAAGAATTCTATGGAAAGAGTGGTGAGCTTGAAGTTGAAGTGGGTGACGAAATCGAGGTCATACTCGACCAATATGACCACGGGCTCCCCAGACTCTCAAAAAGAAAAGCAGGTCTAATAAAAGAGAATAAAGTAATACAGGATAAGTTCGATAGCGGGGAGCTTATAGAAGCTAAAGTACTACAAAAGGTAAAAGGCGGTTTTATAGCTGATATAGGGAGCCTGACAGAAATTAGAGCCTTTCTTCCGGCTTCACAGGTAGATATAAGACCTAAATCTGACACAGACAAATTTGTAGGCGAAAAGATAGATGTAAGAATCATAAAGTATACAAATAGAGATATTGTAGTCTCAAGAAAAGTATTTTTAGAAGAACAAAGAGAGGCCTTGAAGAAGGAAACACTTTCCAAGCTCGAAGAGGGCATGGAAATCCAAGGAAAAGTTGTAAATATGATAAACCAGGGAGTGTTTGTTGACTTGGGTGGATTAGAGGGATTTATTCCAATTGGCGAGCTTTCCTGGGGAAGAATACATCACCCGAGCGATGTCCTATCTGTAGACCAAGAAATAAGCACAAAAATATTAAAAATTGAGGGAGTGGCAAAAGTTACTCTGAGTCTTAAAGCGTTATTGCCGGATCCTTGGGATTCAGTTAACGACAAGTACCAACCTGGTACCCATATTAAGGGAAAAGTAGCTTCTTTGATGGATTTTGGCGTATTCGTTGAGCTTGAACCCGGAATTGAAGGACTTGTACATGTCTCTGAGATAACATGGACAAAAAGATTTCGCCATCCCAAAGAGGTAGTAGATTCCGGAAGTATAGTGGAGGCAATAATAATTGACGTCAATTCGGGAAATAGACGGATTTCGCTAAGCTTAAAACAAATAGAGCCTAGCCCGTGGCAGCTCTTCAAAAAAGAAAATCCTCCGAAATCACTGCTGAAAGGGAAAATAAGAAATGTTACCGATCGAGGAATTTTCGTAGAGGTTGCTGAGAATATAGTCGGACTTGTAAGACCGGACAATATCTCATGGGCTGGAAAAGTTAATCCTGAAGAATCTTATAATAGAGGCGATGAAATTGATGTTGTTATATTAAATGTCGACGAAAAAAACGAAAGGGTAGGACTTGGAGTAAAACAGCTTACGGGCGATCCTTGGGAAAACGCACAACAAAAGTACAGACAAGGTAAGTCCGCAATAACAGGCAAAGTTAAAGAGATAAAAGAGAGGGGAGTTGTAATAGAGCTTGAAGACAATATAGAAGGATATATTAGGGCTAATGAGCTTAGTGGGAATAAAGAAGAAACAGATGTATTAAAGAAAATTAAACCGGGTGATGAAATAACTGCTCAGGTAGTTGGTTTTGATAGAAGAAACAGGCAAGTGAACCTTAGCGTTAGAAGGTATACCCAGAGAATTGAGAAAGAGAGGGTTTCCGATTTTAATTCTTCTCAAGCAGAACCTAACGTTACACTTGGCGATCTTCTTGGCGAAAAGCTAAAATCAATTGACAATGATGAGGTAGTCTAGAAGTGAGGGGCATTTTCCTTGCAATAGTCATACTGTTTCTACTTATATTCACATTTCTTGCAGGAATCGGAAGCGGTCTTTTAATATCTGGGGGCACCAGCTTTTCTTCAGGAGATAAAGTTGCGGTACTCAGAGTTAAGGATGTAATACTAGATTCTCAAATCTATCTGGACAGCATAGATGCTATTGCCAAAGATGACGATGTCAAAGCACTCGTCGTCAGAAGCGATTCTCCAGGAGGTTCCGTAGGTCCCTCACAAGAGATATACAGCGAACTCAAGGAGTTGGGCAAGGAACTCCCAATCGTGGCAAGCATCGGCGGTGTCGGTGCGTCCGGAGGCTATTACATTGCATGCGCTGCCGAAAAAATATACGCTAACCCAGGTTCAATTACAGGTAGTATTGGAGTCATTGCTCAATTTGCCAGCTATGAAAAGCTTCTAGACTGGGCTAAGATAGATGTAGAGGTCATAAAGAGCGGTAAATACAAAGACGTGGGATCTCCGTTTAGAGAGATGAGTGAGGCCGATAAACGGTATATTCAAGACCTTATAGATAACGTTTACTCACAGTTTAAATTAGTTGTAGCAAACGCAAGAAATCTTGATACTAAACAGATAGATAAGGTGGCTGATGGGAAAATATATACCGGCGAGCAGGCTCTTAATCTTAAGTTGATAGACGAGCTCGGGACCATAAACGATGCTATTAAAATGGCGGGGAAATTGGGTGGGATAGAGGGTGAGCCTGAAGTGATTAATTTACCAAAAAAGAGATCTCGTCTCATGGATCTTCTTAATTCAAAAATTGATACTAATATTTTGACTAGCGTTCCGACAAAATCACGTTTTGGACTTTTCTATCTTGTCGATATAATTAATTGAATATGAAAACACTTTGGACCCCCTGGAGGATTGAGTACATAACCGGGGAAAAAAAAGAAGGATGTATTTTTTGTGATAAACCCAAGGAAGGAAATGATAAAAAAAATCTTATACTCCTTAAAGGTGAAACCAGTTTTATAATTATGAATCGTTACCCTTATTCAAACGGACATCTAATGGCTGTTCCTTACAGACACACAAATAAGATGTCGGAACTTGATGATAAGGAAAGACTGGAGCTGATGAATTTAACTACAAAGTGTATTGAAATCCTAAAAGTAATGAAACCTGACGGTTTTAATATAGGAATGAACTTAGGTACCGCTGGAGGGGCTGGAATTGATGATCATCTCCATTTTCATATAGTTCCGCGCTGGAATGGGGATACGAATTTTATGCCCTTGATTGCAGATGTAAAAGTAATGCCCGAGTACCTTGAAGACACCTATGAAACCCTAAGTGAGCAAATAAAAAACAACTAAGAGGTGAGCAATGAGATTCATAAGATTAATTCTAATAGTTTTAATAATTGTCTTCTTCGCTATTATTTACACACAGAACCTTGAAGTATTCACACACTCATTCCAACTGCAGCTTGATTTAAATCAGTACCTAATAGGACCATACATAACCAAGAACATTGTGCTCATCTTGTCCGCATTTGTATTGGGAGTCATAGTAGCGCTCATATTCGGCGCTCTTCAGTCGATATCCGCAGGCTCGCAATCCAGACAAAAGAGTAGAAAAATAAAAGAGCTGGAAGCCAGGTTAAGTGAGTTATCAGAAGGCTCACAAACCAATGCTTCTACAGATGTAAGCTCGAGCCCAGGGGGGGGATCTTCTCCTTTTACTCCGCCGTCTTAAACTTGGGGGTTTATCTAAGATAAAGTTGAAGACAATTGGGAAGGGGGAACTTTACTGCCCTTAAAACAGGATTTTGCATTAGAGAATTAATATGCGTAACATAAGAAAACCGAGCTGGATTAAAGCCAAACTGCCTTCTGGGGAGAATTATACACACCTCAAAAACCTGACTAAAGAGCTCAACCTCCACACCGTCTGCCAGGAAGCTCGCTGTCCTAACATTGGAGAATGCTGGAGTGCGGGGACGCTTACGTTTATGATTCTGGGCGATACATGCACAAGGAGCTGTGGTTTTTGCCATGTAAAAACCGGAAACGGCGGAGAGTTGGACTTAGAAGAGCCTAAAAGAGTAGGGCAAGCGGTAAACAGCCTTATCCAAAATAACGCTAATATAACTCACGTTGTAATCACTTCTGTTAATAGAGACGACAAAAACTATGAAAGCGCGTGTATTTTTGCCGACACTATAAAAACAGTAAGAGAATATAACCCGGAAGTAAAAATTGAGGTCTTAATCCCTGATTTCAAAGGGGATTCCCAAGCTCTAAATCAGATTCTACAAGCAGTACCCGATGTGCTTAACCACAACATAGAAACAGTGCCAAGACTCTACCGCTTGCCGCAGGTAACGCAGAGCGACAGAAAAAGATCAGTCCGTCCCCAGGCAAACTACGCATGGTCACTTAAAGTTCTTTCTGAGAGCAAGCAAAAAGGTAATGAAGCTATGCTTACTAAATCAGGAATTATGGTTGGACTAGGGGAGGATATCGAAGAAATATTAGAAACTCTGCATGATTTGAAGAACGCAGGGTGTGATATAGTGACAATAGGGCAATATTTGCAGCCTACAATAGACCATTTACCGGTATCCAAGTTCTATCACCCGCTTGAGTTTGATTCGCTAAAAGCTTACGGCGAAAATATTATTGGTATCCCCCATATAGAAGCAGGCCCGCTAGTCAGAAGCTCCTACCATGCGGAGAAACAGGTAGTGAAGCTCAGGAATAATCCAAGTAGCAAGGATTTACATAGTATTTCTGACCCTCTCTTACTAGAACAAAAAACACCTTGATAATTTTCTAAAAGCATTTAACATCTTTGCTCTATGAAATACGTAATCTTACAAGGCGACGGTATGCCCGATCATTTACTCCCCGAGCTCGGTGGAAAAACACCTCTTGAGGTCGCAAATACCCCAAACTTGGACAAAATCGCCAAATGCGCTACTACATTCGGCATGGTAAAGACCATTCCCGACCCACTCCCTCCTGGGAGCGATGTGGGCAACCTGACGGTGCTTGGATACGACCCGATGATTTATTACACAGGAAGATCGCCTCTTGAAGCTGCAAGCATGGGGGTCGAGCTTGGTGCAACCGATGTTACTCTGAGATGCAATCTGGTTACATTATGTAGTCAGAACGGAAGTATGATTATGGAAGATTACAGCGCAGGTCATATATCCACTGAGGAAGCAAGGGTACTAATACTCGATCTTAAAAAAGAACTAGAAGAAGAGAATTTGACACTACATCCCGGAGTTAGCTACAGACATTTACTCGTTTGGTCCGGGGGTAACAAGGATGTCAGTACGACGCCTCCTCACGATATTTCAGGAAAAGACATAGCTACTCATCTGCCTAGCGGTGAGGGTTCTCAAAAATTAAACGACCTCATTGAAAAATCTAGAGACATCTTAAAAGATCACCCTGTAAATAAAAAAAGAATTGAGGAAGGAAAAAGCCCGGCCACTAGTATATGGCTCTGGGGCCAGGGTGTAGCGCCCACTATGCCCTCTTTTAAAGAACTATACGGTTTATCAGGATCTGTTATATCGGCTGTAGACCTTGTTAAAGGTATAGGGAAATATGCAGGGCTTGATGTGATAGATGTTCCGGGTGCGACAGGATATTTGGACACAAATTATGAAGGCAAAGTCGATTATGCTTTAAATTCACTGGAGGAAGTCGATCTGACCATGATTCATATTGAGTCGACTGATGAAACGGGGCACATGGGAGACGCAAAACTTAAGATTCAGGCTATAGAGGATTTTGACGGTAGGGTTGTGGGACGCGTTCTGGACGGGATACAGAGATTTGGTGATTACAAAATTCTCGTTATGTCTGATCACCCTACTCCAATAGATATTAGGACGCATATAAACGAGCCCGTTCCGTTTGCAATTTATAGCTCGAGTGATGAAAGTGTGAAAAATGATTCTTTTGTTTACACAGAGAAATCTGCAAGTGAGTCTAACTTATATGTTAATGAGGGTTATAAACTTGTTAGCATGTTAATTGGTACAGAAACTTAGGCTTAAATAATTTAGGCGCCCTCACGCTTTACCTCTTCCCACAGCTCATCCATTTCTTCTATTGTAAGGCCGGATAACTCCTTTCCTCTCTCCTCGGCTTTATCTTCCACCTTGCTAAATCTATTTATAAACCCGTCGATTGCTTTATGCGCTGTGCTCTCTGAATCAAGCTTCAGATGTCTCCCCAAATTCACTATAGAGAAAACAAGATCACCGAACTCCTTTTCAATCCCCTGCTTGTTCTGATTTTTTATCTCGGCTTCTAATTCCATAAGCTCCTCTTTTACCTTTGGAAGAACCTGCTCAGCACTTTTCCAGTCAAAGCCGACTTGAGACGCTTTCTCACCCACTCTATGTGCCCTTAACAAAGAGGGCATAGTACGTGGTATTTCCAGCAGCCTTCTTTTCCTCGACTTTTCCTTGAGCTTTTGTTTATGCCAAATTTTGATAGCCTCTTGGGCATCTTTTGCCTTCTCTTCCCCGAACACATGCGGATGCCTGCTAACCAGTTTACTATGGAGCCTGTCCACAACTTCCTCAATGTTGAACTCTCCATCCTCGGAGGCAATCTGAGAGGCGAATATGACTTGAAAAAAAAGATCGCCGAGCTCTTCAATTATGTCATCCTTATCTTTTTGCTCAATCGCCTGAACGACCTCGTACGCCTCCTCTATAATATAGGGTCTCAATGTTTCGAGCTTCTGCTCTCTATCCCAGGGGCATCCCCCAGGGCTTCTCAAGAGTTTTGAAAGTTCAACAAGATCCTGAAAATTCTTCTTCATGTTATCTCCCATTGTAGAGGTTTATCACTGAGTAGAAACTCTACACCAATAATACACTGAACGAAGAGACAAATTATGGCGCTATTAAATTTAGGGAGTAGTTAATCTGAATAGAAAAGTTGGTTAAACTAGTTACACTTTAACTCTAAACCTTTTCGGGTACTTGGTAAGATTAGTACAGCCGTTCTTTTCGACTACAACCACATCCTCAATCCTGATGCCGCCTATTTTCTCATAGTAAAGCCCGGGCTCTACAGTAACGACATTTCCTTCTCTAAGTATTTCATCACCCATGCCGATTCTTGGCGGCTCATGTATCTCAAGACCGAGACCGTGTCCGGTTGAATGTATGAATCCCTGCTGCTTCCCATTTAAGTTTCCGGTCTCAAATCCCGACTCATTAAAATATTCAACAATTGCCGTGTGGACATCCCTACCCTTGACCCCATCCTTTATCATGCTTATTCCAAGTTTCTGGCCATTGAGCACAGTGTTATACATCTTTACCAACTTTTCAGACGGCTCCCCTCTTATCACGGTCCTCGTCATATCTCCAAAATATCCGGTGTCCTGGGACCTCGGGAAAATATCAATTACAAGTGATTTATCAGCGAAAATAGGCCCCTCACCGCTGTGATGAGGCATGGAAGAATGAACGCCTGAGGCCACAATTGTATGTGAGGCATTATAGCCCATCCTCGAGAGCTCAGCGTTAATCTCACCTTTTACTTTCTCTGAAGTAAGAATCTGACCATTTATGTAGAGTTTATTTCTTCTGATCTCTGAAGAAGCTACCAACCTTATAGCCAGATCCATTGCCCTTGCCGTTTTTCTTAAAGCATCTTTAACCGAGTTGATCTCTTGAGGAGTCTTTTTAAGACGCTCTTTAAAAAAGGGGGCTTCCTCGCTTACTTTAATTGTATAACCCCGCTTCCTTAATTCATCAGCATACTTTATAGAGAACATTGTGGGGACAAGAGCTTTTTTTATCCGTTGATCTTTCAGTACCTCATCCGCTATATCCACGAACCCGAGGCGCTTGCGCCTTTTAGATAATAATCTTTTTTGGTATTCTGAGAGCGAAAGTATTGTATCAACAGTAGCCTCATTCTTACCCCTATCAATTTCAAGATCACTCAGAACAAGTATCTTTTCCCCATTATGTTCAATGTAAATAACAGGGTCCGGAACAAAAAAATTGGTCCTGTAAAGTAGATCCGCATTGTTCTCAGTAGTATCAATGATTAATAAAGTGTCCTTCTTCATTAGAAAAACTATACACAACGACCGATCCAAATATCAAGAGAGGTAGCTTTTCAAGTAAAAAATCAAAATAATGTAAATTACTCCTTATATTGGATTATACACGTGTTATAATTAAAATAATGGTGGGATTTTAAATCTAAAAGACACAAAAAAAGAGGATACGATGACTAACAAACCTGCGTTTTTCATTTTAATTCTGAGTGCTTTCGTTTTTTCATTTATAGGGACAATCAAACCTGCAGAGGCCCAAGATACCGATTCGGCTAAAAAAATATCAGTCGATCAAGTTTGTGAGCTTTATATGGACGAGCCGATGTCTGCAGATAGTCTTTATAAAGACAAAACAGTCCAAACCACCGTTAAAGCGGCAATGGTTAGAAAAATTCACTCATTATGCTCAGACGCCCCAGAGGGAACATTTACAATGGAAGTTGTCACCAGAAGTGAAAGGGTTGTGCAATGCTTCTGTAATTCGCCTGATCAAAAGAGCGTACTTGATACTGCCAAGGGCAGTACTTTGAATATACAGGGTACATTTAAATCCATGACCGCGTCCTTTTTTGAAAGTGCATCTAAACAGTGCACGCTGACCATTCAAAACTGTACTTTTAACTGACAATGCAAACAACTCTCAAGTTTCTATACTCATTATCTCTAACGCCGCTAGGATACCCTGAGTTAAATTCATCAACAGTAACAGGAGAGTTGCTTTTAATATATGCAAAAACACTTACACCTTCATCATACTCATCT
>DAOVUC010000216.1 GCA_030632765.1 Candidatus Dadabacteria bacterium | reverse complement strand
GTATTAGATCCTTGGTTAGCAATATAAACATTCTGGGCCAAAGCCGCTGCTGTATACAGGACGAGCAAAATTAAGGAAGCAAGAATTATTCTCATTTATTTATTCCTCCACATGAGTAAAGCAAGATCATACTCAATAGTAGTATAACCGCGATTCTAAATGCAAACTGAACTTAAGGAAAGTGGATTTACTTCACCGCTTCATCCATATTGTATCTTTATTGTATCCTTATACAGATTTTCCTATCTTGCTGCCCCAAGGTCTTTCTTTCATTGTTCTCCGACTCTAAGTTATAAGCCAAACTAAGCAGAATATATCGCCCATTTCTTTGCTTTGTAGAACTATATCTTCTAACATAATCATGATACAAATCAGGTTTTTATAAATATTTATGCAGAGGCCCTTAAATTCTCCTTAAAATCTAGTATATTAGGAGGTACAATTTCAACTTTAATTATGTATAATCTTATCTTATTCTCGTTACCACATTAAGGAGCTAAAATGCATTTTACAATTCAGCAGTCCTCTAAATTGAAATACCTGAACATCTTAATGCTTATAGTTTTCTCGTTCTTTTTGATAAACACCTTTTCACCTAATGCACAAGCCGCGAAGAGCCAGAGAGAATCTGTTAAAAGGGTAATTGTCGTAAAAGATTATAAATGGGCATCCGGTGGAATGGGAAGACCCGCGATCTTATCTGAAATCACGCTTGAGAACAGAGGGGTCAATGACTACAAGGACATCTCTATAGAGATCGATTTATATACTAAAAACGACATACCTTTGGGTTCGCTAAGAACAACCATCAAAGAGATATTACCAAGCAAGAGTGAAAAAACGTTTTATAATTTGAAATTTGGAATCATGCACTCCGAGCTTCAAAATACAGTTGCAAGGGTGGTTGCGGCAGATCTCATTGAGAAGGGCACACCAACTCAAGCAAAAGACCTCATTTTGGTTAAAAATTGGGAGTGGAGTGGGGGGCAGTACGGAACTGAGGGAATACTAAAAGAAATTACTCTAGATAATAGAAGTAGTGAAGCCTGGAAGGATATAAAAATAAGGGTCGATTTTCTTGGTACTAAAGGAGGAAAATTGGGTGTGAAGGGATTCACAAGTAGGGCTGTAATACATGATATAATCCCGCCAAGAAGCGAAAGGACTTATAAAAGTATCAACGTAGGATTTAGACACCCCGATGCCAGGAATGTAAGTATCAGCGTTATGAGCGCAAAGCCAATATCAGATAAAGAACTTAAAATCAAAATGGCTAAGAAAGAAGGAAAAACTGCTAAGAAAAAGAAGAAAAAAAAGAAAAAATCATCGGCTGATGGCGACGAAGAATATACCGATGCCGGTTATGATTCTAGCGGGAGAGAACTTTCCCTCTCAGAAAAATACAAGAAACAACTACAAGAAGAACAAGGCATCACAGCGCCGCCTTCTGACGCCGGGTCAGCTGGAGGCGAAACAACATCTGAAGACCAAATCGCATTATCCGCCAAAACTGCCGAACAGCCACAATCCGTCAAAGAGGTTATCACCGCTCCTAAGGTTGAAGACTCCGTGGGAAGCACATCTACTGCACAGGTTGATGAAGCGGATGGATCGGAAGATGAGGAAGAATACGAGTATGAATACGAAGAAGAAGTCCCCCTACCTACTCAGGATATTGTCGTTGAGGATTTCGTTTGGGCTGGGGGAGGAGTTCCTCAGACTATGGGAAGAATAAGTGAAATAACACTCAGAAATTTAAGTAGTATTACTTACACCAAAATAGATCTTAAAATCGAATTTTTCTCCTTTAAAGAAGAAACTCCTATGTTTTCAAACAGAGCTACAATTGTAGATGTACTGCCTGCAAACAGCAAAAAAACGTTTAAGAACATAAAAGCGGGATTCATGAACTCTATCCCGCAGGAAGTGAGAATTACAGTTCTTGATGCAATTCCATTTAGTCAGGATTAATTTATAGTGTGAGGCTTGATAGATAACTTAAACAATTAGAGTAAACAGGAAGATTTGTACTGTCCCACCCTTTAGTCAAGCTCGGTTTAAGTTGGAATCCGGGCAGCGCTAGCTAGCTAACTATTTCTATATTACTTCTGAGGTATGGTGAGAGCCCGGAGCTCAATTTAACTTGGGAGGTTTTAGAAATATAGTGTGGGAGCACGCCCTACGTGCAAAAAAGGGAGCCAAAGCTCCCCTTTGTATATTGAATTTGTACTGTTTATTCTATAATTCTCGGTAGTTTTGTCGTAGTCGTAAGTAGTAATTGTAATTCACCTACCTTTTATTAAGACCCAACACCCTATCCCAGAACTTTAGATGGCGGTAGGTGGAGGGAAAAGCCTGGGACAGGAATGTTGGTTATGTATTGAAAAACTTAGAATTAACTCATATGTGTATTGCTCCCCTCAATGTCTATGAAGTAGACAATTGTGCTCAATACCAGTATCTAAATCGGTAGTTTTGATTAGGATAAAATTAGTCAGGATTCTTACAACGGATAAAAGTTTAACAGCAGACGAACTATTTATTCTACAAACAAAAGCTACCCCATTTTAACATCCTCTCCACATTTATGTTATATCAAAATATAACACTTTTAAGATAGCAATGTCAATAATCTGTATAGGTTCACTATATATGAGACAAACAGGTGTATTGCCCATCCAAAATTATCAAGCAGCATGTTTATGTGAAGTATTATTCTTAGAAGACTCTTCTTCCGCCTGAATAGGTGTACGGTATCCGAGAGCAGAATGAAGGTAACCGCATCAGTTTTTACTAGCTCAATTCTACTAGGTTCTTATTGGGGAGCAATATAGATTGTATCAGTTCTAATGCAGAACAGAATTAAAAAAGATCCAACTGAGTTCCGCCTGGTCTTTTAAAATGCTCAGTTGAAAGATTAACGATATTCCCATCAATTCCAGCTTTGCGTTTTGCTACATCAAACATTTTTTTTACCTGCTCGGCATAAATTCCCTTTCCCCTCATCCGGTCATGAAATTCCTTGCTATTTAGCAAGCCTTCCCGAACTGCACGGATACGGTTAAGCACCTTGTCCTTTCTGTTGGGAAAGTGCCTCTCGAGCCATTTCGAGAATATATCAGAAACACCGTAAGGAAGTCTAAGCATTATGTAACCCGCCCCACTTGCGCCCGCATCCGCTGCACTTTTAATTATGCTTGGCATCTCATGATCCGTGAGTCCCGGAATCACTGGAGCAACCATAACAACTGCCGGAATGCCTGCATTTGAGAGTTCTTCAATTGCTTTTAATCTCAAATGAGACTCGGACGCTCTAGGCTCCATAAGCCTTTTAACTTTGGGATCTAATGTAGTTATCGATACCGCAACTATAACCCCATTCCATTTTGCGAACTCCTTTAATATATCGATATCCCTCGTTACGAGATAGTTTTTAGTAACAATGCCGACGGGGTTTTTAAACTCCTCTAAGACTTGAAGACATGAGCGTGTTAACCCAAATCGGCGCTCAGCAGGCTGGTAGCAATCCGTGTTTCCGCTCATAGCGATAGTCTCCGGTTTATATTTGCGGGATGAAAGCTCCTTTCTGAGCAATACGGGAGCGTCTTCTTTAACAAATATTTTTGTCTCGAAATCAAGTCCCAGAGACAAACCTAAATACTCATGTGTAGGACGTGCGTAGCAATAAATACAGCCATGCTCACACCCACGGTAGGGGTTACTACCGGCGTTAAAACCGACATCGGGGCTGTCATTGTAGGCAATTATGGACTTTGTAGTGTCTTTATAAAATACGGTCTTAGGAGATATGCCCAGAGAAATTTCTTCTTCCGAAGGGACGTAGTC
>DAOVUC010000259.1 GCA_030632765.1 Candidatus Dadabacteria bacterium | reverse complement strand
TTTATTCTCTTCTTTTTTAAAAATGAACCGGAAACGGTTCAATTTTTTGCCAAAATGTCTGAAGATATATCTACTTTAGCGAAGAGAAAAACAACAATTTATAGCTCGAGCTTTATAAGTGAATCAGCACTGGGGGAAGGCCCCAAAGCGGCTCTTGATTTAATTTTCTCTATCATAACGAAAAGCCCGGATGAGGTCGCGGGAGTTTCTAAAAGATTAATCTCAGTTGGTGCGACATCGGGTGCGGATATAGCAATCGGTATTTATTACGGCATAAGATTTTTAACCTCAAGAATAGAATTAAAGGACTTAAATGAGTTTGAATAAGATTGCGCTTTTGACATATTCTACAAAACCTAGAGGCGGTGTGGCTCACACCTTATCTCTTGCTGAAAGCCTGGCCGAGTTAGGTCAGGAAGTACATGTATACGCTCTTGCGACAGGGAGGGAATTCTTTAGGCAAGTGGAAGTACCCTACACACTCATACCGTGCCCTGAAATCCAATTCCGAAGTATGGATGAGAAAGTAACAAGCTATATCAAAATTTATACCAATTATCTAAAATCAGTTACAGATGAATACGATATTTTTCATGCTGAAGACTGTATATCTGCAAACGCTCTCTTAAATTTAAGAAATATGGACCTAATTGATTACTATGTTCGAACTATTCATCATATTGACGATTTTACTTCTCCATCCTTAGTTGAATGCCAGTTAAAAAGTATAGTTGAGCCTGATTATGTGATTGCGGTGAGTAAATTCTGGGAAAGAGAACTAAGTGAGAAATATTCTCTAAATCCTGTAGTTATAAATAATGGAGTCTCTACATCAAATTTGACCAAAATTAACGCCACTGATTCTAAAGAGGATTCAAAGAAAACCTTTAATGTTTCAGGCGCCAGAGTGTTATTAAGCATTGGAGGTATAGAACCCCGAAAAAATACAATAACAACTCTAAAAGCTTATAACATAGCAAGATCAGAACTAGAAGAAAAGGGGCAGAAATTAGTTTGGCTGATTGGGGGCGGAGAAACACTCTTTGATTATAGAGATTATAGAGATGAATTTTTCTCAGAAGTTAAGAGTTTGGGACTAGAGCTTGATAAAGATGTTTTTGTGCTCGGCAATGTTCCTGAGGACAAAATGCCTTCCCTTTACAATTCTGCAGATGTTTTTGTCTTTCCTTCTATTAAAGAAGGGTGGGGTCTTGTCGTACTGGAAGCAATGGCGGCTAGTGTTCCGGTAATAGCTTCCGGTATTGAGCCTATGACGGAGTATCTTCTTGATGAAGAAAATGCACTTCTTATTTCTCCAATGGATTATGAAGATCTTGCGCAAAAAATCATGATATTACTCGACAATACTGATTTGCAAGCACACTTTATAAAGAGAGGCCTCAATACAACTAAGATGTATAGTTGGCAGAACGCCGCTCGAAAACACATTGAATTCTACAATGATATATTGATCAAAGATTCTAATTTGAAAGCAGTGGGCAATGATTGAAGCAAAAGCTGAGTGGAAAAAGAATTATCAAGTTCGGGTTGATGTAAGAGGGTTTGAGATCGATGTTGATGAGCCGCCTCAGTATCATGGAGAGGACACCGGCATGATGCCGACTGAATTGTTCATCTCGTCTTTGGCGTCATGTTTTTGTATGGCGCTTGTTTTTGTAGCTAAAAAAAAGAGAATCAGCATTACTGATATGAGAGTGGATGTAAGCGCAGAAGCTGATACTAAAAACTTCAGATACTCAAAACTTATTGTTAAGGTCATGAGCTCTATTCCTGAAAGTAAATTAGAAGAGATGATCGGGCAGGCTAAGAATTACTGTTATGTAAGTAATACAATATCACATTCTTGTCCCATAGAATACAAGATTTCTTAGATAGATTAAATGCAAAGCAGAATATTGGGAGAATTGCAGTGGCTCTAAAATTTAAAATAAAAAAGAACTATTTTCAGGATGCGCTAAGGTTGATGCGCATATCCAAAAATGCCCGTGAATCAGATGGAGTAATAAATGCGGTGGCTGTGATGGCAACGGATAAGGCAAAGTATGCGCTTGAAGACGCCGGGCTAATGACACCTGAGATACAAGAGGCTACCGGAGGCGATCTGGTTATAGCAGTAAAGGCCAATACAATAGAATTGGCGGATGAGAATATTTCCAAGATTGAAGGCATTGTCTCTTCTGATGCATCTGGAGGAAGCAGTAGATCGTCTAATATTATCGGCCAGGAATTAAAGGTAATAAACATAGGACTTGATATTTTTAAGGACGCGCTTGAAGAGCAAGATGTAAAAGTAGTTCAGGTAGATTGGGAAGTTCCGGCAAAAGGGGATGAGAAAGTCATCAATATATTAAAAAAAATGTACTAGTACAAATTACTAATAAAGAGAGAAGCGAAAAATGAGTATTAGAGACCCAGAAAAATTAAAAGAGGTTCTTTCAGACCCCAAGCGGCTTGCAAAAGCATTCTCAAGACACACGTACGGGATGCTTGCATGGGTGGATTTATTTGGAGACAAATTAAAAACCATTAAAGGCCTTGATGACAAGCTGGTTGTTACAAAAGTAATTGCTGATAATGCAAAACACGCAAAACTTTTCTCTGACAGAGCAAGAGAGCTAGGGGAGACACCTGAAACTTACAAACCGCCCGAAATCGGTCAGAGGATATACGACATTCTTGAAACCTACGATAATACCTTTGATGATTTTGCCTACGCATGGGGATCGCTTATACATTTCTCCGCATTGCTTAGTCTCTATTACGGTGTAGCAGACCCCCAAAGCCAGCATGTAATTAAGCAGGTAGAAGACGATGTGATTGGGCACTTGGATTATCTTGAAAAATATTTTGAGGAAAATGCGGATACCCCCGAGAAGAAAGAACGTGCACAAGAAATTATAATGGTAGCAGATAAGATTTATGCTGACAGGGAAGACGAGGAGATACAATGGTATGCAGCGTAGTGAAATTCCAAGCTTTGAGCAATTGCAGAAGCCGCTTCCCGCTTGTAGTTCGAAGATTCTCTATTATAAATTCATTTCTTTTCTTTTAAGAACTTGTGGAACTTTATCAGAAGGCATGAGAGTCGGCTACAGACACGGTTTTGATTCGGGGAATATAATGAATTACATATATGA
>DAOVUC010000207.1 GCA_030632765.1 Candidatus Dadabacteria bacterium | reverse complement strand
CTTTACCACACCAATCACAGCGTTTGGTCATCAATAGCTCCTTATTTTTCCCCGCCGCGGTGAACAGTCTCGGGTGAGAATGCAGGTAAGCATACAGCCATATACTTTGCTCCTCCTTCTTTGGGAGTGCTGTATCTGACCCATTCCCCTGGGTGTGTAACGATTGCCTGACCGGAATTCACTTCTAGAGTCCCTCCTTCATGTTCAACAACGAGGGTCCCTTCCAGGACCAGAGTAAACTCTTCAAATTCAGGGCGTTGTCCCGGCTCTACCCAGCCTTGTGGGGAGGTCATACGTGCGATGCTTACTTCAGAATGGCCTGAGTTAACTCTGCCCGCGAATTCTTCAATTTTTTTAGGCTTATTCCCGGCAGCTTCAATAATAGTCGGTTTTTCTATAAGTGTGGGTATCATATTTTCCTTAAAGAATTTTGAGATAAGGATAGTTTATAAGGAATTAATTGGCAAGAAATATTAAAGATGAGAAATTAAAATATTTTAATGATCAGCTCAAGGGGATTCAGGTAGGAGATAATGTCACAGTTGAGATATTTAAAGGGTGGGCAGAGCTTATTGAAAAGGGGGAGCTAAAAACCGGAGCAACCCCAAAACCGGATAAGAAAAAGAGCGGGCCACAGTGGGTTGCCGGATATTTAGTAGCTATTGATGAAGGGGAAGAGGATAGCCTACTTAGTATAAAATTATCCAACGATAAAATATTTAATGTTTCAGCCTCGAATGACCAAATATCAGGCATAAAAGTGGGCGATTATATAACGGTAAAGATTCTAAAGGGCTGGACTCAATCTATTACTAAAAAATAAAATGTAAGGAATATGAGGGACTTGTATAGAGTTAAAAAGTTGCTGGTTAACTATAAATAAGGAACAATGAATCCTTTTCATAATAAGTTGTATCATAAGTATTAGAAATCATATTTTAAAGTTATCCGACATCCTATACCCTCCTTCTTTAAGGAAAGAAGCCCTTTAAGTTATCTTGAAGGGCTTCTTTTTATTCTATTTCTTTTAATGTTTCTCGGGCTATGACTATCCTTTGAATTTCCGATGTGCCCTCATATATCTCTGTTATTTTTGCGTCTCTAAAAAATCTTTCAACAGGATAGTCTGTTGTATAGCCATACCCGCCGTGTATTTGAATAGCCTTAGTAGTTACCCACATAGCGGTTTCCGCTGCGAAGAGTTTAGCCATTGCGGATTGTTTGCTGTATTTTACATTTCTATCTTTCATAACAGCAGCTTGCCATACAAGTAATCTCGAAGCATCTACCCTTGTTGTCATGTCAGCAAGCATGAACTGAAGTCCTTGAAAATCCGAAATAGTTTTGCCAAATGCCTTGCGCTCCTTAGCGTATCTTACAGATTCCTCAAGTGCGGCTTGTGCTATTCCTACAGCTTGTGCAGCTATTCCAATTCTACCGCCGTCTAAGGTATGTAAAGCAATTTTAAAGCCCTCACCCTCGCTTCCGAGTATGTTGTCTCTGGGAACCTTGCAGTCTTCAAAAAATATCTGTGCAGTACTTGTAGCCCTTATCCCAAGCTTATCTTCAAGCTTGCCAATATTTACTCCTGGGGTTCTCATCTCTACTATAAATGCAGAAACACCTTTATGTTTTAAGCTCTTATCCGTTGATGCAAAGACTACTGCGATATCTGCCTCAGCACCGTTTGTAATCCATGATTTTGTCCCATTGAGAATGTAATTATCGCCATCTAAAATTGCCGTTGTTTTCATGGATGCTGCGTCAGAGCCCGCTTCAGGCTCGCTCAACATGAAACAACCTAATTTATTTCCGCTAGCAAGATCCTTGAGGAATAACGATTTTTGATCCTCTGTTCCAAATGTGTTAATAGGGGCGCATACTAAAGAGTTGTTTACAGACATTATGGCTCCGGTTGAAGCGCAGCCCTTGCAAATTTCTTCAAGCGCTAACATGTAGGAAAGGTAGTCAAGACCGCTACCCCCATATTGTTCAGGAACCGTTATCCCCATAAACCCAAGCTCTCCGAGTTTGTGAATTATATCTTCGGGGAATCTGTGCTCGCGGTCATTAATTGATGCGACTGGTTTAATCTCATTGTTGGTAAACTCTCTTGCAGTTTTTTGAGCCATTTCCTGCACTTCTGAAAGGTTAACAATTGACATATTAATTTCTCCCTAACCCAGCGTAGCTGACCGAGCGCTTGCTCGGTTTATAAATTATATTAAATATTTTGACCTAAGTCAATATGTTATGAGATAGAGTTTATTATCAAATCAGTCTGAATCTTAATGTAGTTATTTAGTGAGTAGTTCTTTTGCGCGACCCAGCGTCTGAATGCCCACATCTGCCCTTGTACCATTATGTTGTTAGCTACTATTTTCGCCGTACGTTTGTCGATATTAAAGGTCTTTTCCTTAATACCCTGAGCTATGATGTTTTCAAATATCTTTGTTAATTCCATTTCAGCAGAAAGCACATAGTTCCTATCTTTTCTGTTGAGTGATTTTGTTTCTTGATACAATAGAAGCGTATAATCCTGTATGCTATCAATTATTATGAAATAATCTCGGATGGCATTTCTCAGCTTTTCTTTGGCATCTTTTTCCCCTACCATTGACACTTGTAGTTTGTCGCTGACACTCTTAAATATATGATCACAAACCAGAAATAAAATATCCTCTTTCGTCCTGATATAATCGTATAGAGCGCCCATGCTCATGCCGAATTCTTTAGCAATCTCACGGACTGTGGTTTTATGGAACCCTTTTTCTACAAATAACTTAACCGCGGCATTAACGAGCTCCTGCCTCCTGAGATTAATAAGTTCCTCATTTTTTATATTAGATGCTATTCGCAGTTTTGAGCTAGCCATTTGTGTTACCTTCCTCATTTTGTGTTATTGCAATATTTAGACATGAAATTATATACAGGCTTAAATAGAATAACATAGGGGTAATAAAATTTTGCCCGATATGTTTATTCTCTGTAATTGAACTTATTCTACTCAAGCAATGTTAGCCATTTCTATTTAATATGAAACCAAATTTTACTAGATGTCGTATATATTATTAACAAATGCTTAATATTCGAAGAGAGAACCAAAGTGATAATCAAATTTTATAGGACAATTTTCACTGCAGCATTAATTGTTTTTACAATTTCCACTTTTACTACCGGTGTATTTGCAGCTACAGATCTAAAATTAAATCCCAATCTAAATTACTCTAGTGATTCTAATGACGGGCCACTTATTACTGGCAAGAATATGTCGGACGGCACTATTAACAAAGGCAAGCCCGAATATGTGATCTTCTACCACAGAGAGTGTTATAACTCCAAACGGCAGGCTAGAAGAACCGTCGAATTATATGAGAAATATGATGGGAAAGTCGATTTTATAGTAGTTGACCTGGATTCACCAAGATCAAGTGAGCAGAGTTCATTGCTTAGGAGTCATTACAAGAACTATATTCCTCATATAACGGTATTTAATAAAGAAGGAAAAGTTGTTCACGACAAAAGCGGAGAGGTAAGAAACTCTCAAATGTCTGAGATTTTAGACGGACTTCTGTAGCCCAATTGTATCATTCATAGTTATCGGGAGATTGTTGCGGCTGTCTTATTTGAACGGATTCAGCGTATTAAGGTCAGCAAGTGTTTCGACTAATTTAGGCCTTTCCACATATAGTCTGTATTGCATTAATTTAAATATGGAGGAAAGGTCTTTCCACTCAGACATAAAGGATTCCGGACCTGTAATTACTTCTTTTGCTTCCTCTATACTCTTGTGTACATATTCTGAGAAAGTCTTTTCATATACTTCCTGTTCAAGTGCGCCTATTATGTTAGGCAGCTCGTCTTTATCAAGCCAGATACCTTTACACGATTCACATTCGTCTACTTCGATTGAACCGATTACCTTAAG
>DAOVUC010000012.1 GCA_030632765.1 Candidatus Dadabacteria bacterium | reverse complement strand
TAAACTCAAGACCCCCAGCTCCAAAGTCTTCAAAATTATCGCCATTTACATCGCCCAAGGTCATAACCTCTATACCAAAATCAACCTCTGCCTCCCCGCCTACTACATCAACGTCAGCTTCTGAAGCTGAGACTAAAACAGGAAAGTCGTCCCGTCCAAAAAATATATAAACTATACCGTTCTCAGTCCCGGGAGCTCCGACGCCAAAATCCGCATTACTGACTTCAAGAATAAGTACTATAGCCGTGTCCCTCTGCTTCTTTTCAATCAGTGGCGTCAAATTAGCTATAACCCCTACAGAAGTTCCGAACCTATCTCCTGGAGCAATTCCTGTAAATTCAGTCTCAAATCCCGTACTAGTTCCATCCTGAAGTGCTGTGTCAATGTCTTCTCCCGAATATAAGAAAACTGAACCTGAAGACATATTGGAATCAGGAGCCCCAACTATAACATCGGGTGTCCCTTCGCCGTCTTCGTCTATATCACCGTCTCCTGAGATACTTACTCCAAAACTATCAGCAGCACTGCCTTCAAGTATGACAACATTTTCAGTATCAACAGCTAAATCCCTACTTTTAATATTATCTTGCCCTAATATTACATAAGCCCTTCCTGCCCCAGGTGCTCCAACGCCAATTTCGTCAAAACTATTCCTACGAATTCTGCCAAGATTGGCAAGATCAAAGCCAAAAAGATCTCCAGTGGTCTGGCCTGTAAACATAGCGCCGGCATCAGTTGCAGGAAGTTCTTCATTCTGCTTTAAGTTTTCCCCTCTAAAGATGTATGTCCTTCCTGTGTCAGATCCGAAAGAAGGCGCGCCAACCAGGAATAATCCAGATCCGTTAGTGACATCATCTCCATCGGCCACAGAAAAACCAAAGTTATCACCGACGTTCTCTCCGACAATCTCTATCCTATCAACACTGCTATCTGACAAATCAATTACACTCGGCAAATCTCTGCTACCGAAAATCACAAAAGTTTTACCTCTATCATTATCAAATCCCGGGGCTCCAATAACGAGTTCATGAGCTCTGATATCATCATCAAAGTCAGGAATTCCGGCAAGTGAGGTGCCGAATAGATCATCCGGATTACCAATCACCGTTACATCCGCTGCCGATACATCAATTAAAGTGCTGCCGTTATCGGTTAAATCATTTGCTCCGAAAAAGATATAAACCTTTCCCAGACAAGGGTCGCCAATTGCGTAATCGTTAATAAATTGTCCGTCATCTTCCTGGTCCCCGTTAAAATTGCCTGCTCCAATAGATTCTCCGATACAGCTACCGGCTTCACTACTCACATATTTAACAGAATCCAAAGGTGTTGATAATTCAGCCACGTTAGAGGGCTGAGAAGAATTACCTACTTCATCATTAGTACGGATTGAATAAAAGAACATCATCTCACCGGTTATATCCAGCCTTGGGGCTAGAAAACTCTGTGGGGATCCCGCAACATCCGGTCTTTGGAAATCCGGGATTTGAGTAGCGTCGTTATAATTGTCCCGAACGGCCTCTTCAATTACGACAAAAGGCACTCCGTCTAGAGAAGGGAGTCCCAAAATTGCCGCTACTTCTTCATTATCGTAGAACCTGATAAAATAAATAGTCGCTCTTCCGCTGTTCCCATTATCTCCAGGCGCCGTCCAATCGAGCACCCTACTAACTGGAATATCAAACCTTAGATCGGTTATTGTGCCGGGCGGGGTGTCGTCGCCTACACTGCAAGAAGTTATTAATAAAACTATAAATAAGAGGCCAAGACTTAATAAAGACTTTTGTTTGAAAACGAATTTCATATTAATTACCTTTTCCCGTCATTTTTAGAATTTAAGATTGTACCGAACTAATGTTACTTTTCCAACAAGGTTATTTCGTATAATGATATTAACCGATTTGATACGCCTAGGTTGATATGGTAATTTCCCTTAGCCGGAAGTGAAATTCCAGGGAGGATAGAAAAGTGGCAATTATTGATGTAATTAATGCAAGAGAAATTCTGGATTCACGTGGGAATCCTACAGTAGAAGTAGACATCATTTGTGATGACGGCTCATTTGGAAGAGCAGCAGTGCCTTCAGGAGCTTCTACAGGTGAGCATGAAGCAATAGAACTGAGGGACAATATAAAAAAGAGATATTTGGGCAAGGGAGTCCAAAAAGCCATAAAGAATATTAATGACGTAATAGCGCCTATGTTAATCGGTGCTGACGTTACCGAACAAAATGAAATTGATCAGTTGATGCTCAAACTCGACGGAACCCCTAATAAATCAAGATTGGGTGCTAATGCCATATTGGGCGTATCATTAGCAGTTGCTAAAGCCGCGGCCAATTCTCTTTGGATACCTCTTTATGCTTATCTAGGCGGGATCTCCGCAAACACCTTGCCAGTACCTCTAATGAACATTATCAACGGAGGCGCTCATGCTGATAACAATCTGGACTTTCAAGAATTTATGATTGTACCGCTTGGTTTTACTAAATTCTCAGAAGCGATCCGAGCGGGAGTTGAAGTATTTCATAATCTAAAAGCAATTCTTTCAAAGAAAGGATATGCGACATCAGTAGGAGATGAAGGTGGTTTTGCCCCTAATCTACAATCAAACGAAGAGGCGATTGAGTGCATTTTAGAGGCAATCACAAAATCGGGGTATAAAATAGGGGAAGGAATATCATTGGCACTGGATGTGGCATCCAGCGAATTTTATCAAAAAGGCAAGTATACGGTAGAGGGTAAAAAAATTGGGAAAGATAAACTTATTGATATTTATAGCAATTGGATAAGGCAATATCCTATTATTTCTATTGAAGACCCTCTCTCAGAAGATGACTGGAAAGGCTGGCAGACGATGACTAAAGAGCTTGGGAAAAAGGTGCAAATAGTTGGCGATGACCTTTTTGTAACCAATACAAAGAGACTGGCAAAAGGGATTAAAGAAAATGCCGCAAATTCTATCCTGGTTAAAGTAAACCAGATAGGGTCACTTACGGAAACGCTTCAAGCAATAAGAATGGCACAGAGTGCTGGTTATACATATATAATATCCCACCGCTCAGGTGAAACCGAGGATTCTACAATTGCAGACATTGCGGTTGCTACGAACTCAGGACAAATTAAAACAGGATCAGCCTCTAGGAGTGATAGAATAGCAAAATACAATCAGCTCCTTAGAATTGAAGAGGAGCTCGGAGACGAAGCAATATATCCGGGCAGATCAGCATTTAATATCTAAGATCTTGATAATTCTGAATTCGTATATATTTTCATACATCGGACCACAAACGTAAGCAAATCTAAAAAAAGACGATTTATTGTGTATAGTAAATGCTTAGCACAATATAGAAGGATAAAGATATGTCGGCTAGAACACTTCTTAATAAAATATGGGAACAACATGTAGTATTTGAAGAAGAGGGGCAACCCACTCTTTTATATATAGATTTACACCTAGTCCACGAAGTAACTTCACCGCAAGCCTTTGAAGGACTTCGTCTTACGGACCGAAGGGTTAGGAGACCTGATTTAACCTTCGCAACTATGGATCATAATGTTCCCACCACAGATAGATCGCTACCTATTGAAGACCCCATTTCGGCAAAGCAGATTGAGGTTCTGGAAACCAACTGTGAAGAGTTTGGCGTTCCACTGTTTGGATTAAATATAAACAGCGATATGCAGGGTATTGTTCATGTAATAGGACCGGAGCTTGGACTAACTAAACCGGGAATGACGATAGTTTGTGGGGATAGTCATACTTCTACACACGGTGCATTTGGGTCTTTAGCGTTTGGTATCGGGACAAGTGAGGTAGAACATGTACTCGCAACACAGTGTCTAAGGCAAAACAAACCTAAAGAATTCGAAATTCGTGTTGAGGGTCAGCGTGGTTACGGAGTTACCGCAAAAGACATTATCTTAAACATCATAGGACACATTGGCACAGCTGGAGCGACTGGGACTGTCGTTGAATACAGGGGGGCAGCCATTGAAGTTCTTACTATGGAAGAAAGAATGACTGTGTGTAATATGTCTATTGAAGCAGGCGCGAGGGCTGGAATGATTGCTGCTGACGAGAAGACATTTGAATATGTAAAAGGGCGCAAATTCGCCCCTAAGGGAGAGGATTTCGAGAATGCGCTTGAGTACTGGAAAGAGCTTAAGAGTGACGAGGGGGCTCATTTTGATAAATCAATTACCCTTGACGCCTCAAAGATAGTGCCTCAAGTAAGCTGGGGTACTAACCCTGGTATGGTGCTGGATGTAACTGGAAATATACCAAACCCAGAGGATATTGAAGACGAAAATACCAAAAAGGCTACAATCAGTGCGCTTGAGTATATGGGTCTCAGTGCCGGAACCCCTATCGAAGATATAAAACTGGACCGGGTATTTATCGGGTCTTGTACTAACTCAAGGATACAGGATTTAACAGAAGCTGCGAGGGTGGTAAAGGGCAAAAAAGTAGCCCCTACAGTAAGCGCAATGGTAGTACCCGGATCACAGATGATAAAATGGCAGGCCGAGAAGCTTGGTCTTGATAAAGTGTTTAAGGACGCCGGGTTTGATTGGAGAGAGTCAGGTTGCAGCATGTGTCTTGGGATGAACCCCGATATACTTCAGCCTGGGGAAAGATGTGCAAGCACTTCAAACAGAAACTTTGAAGGACGTCAAGGTAAAGGCGGAAGAACTCACCTTGTTAGCCCCGCTATGGCAGCGGCAGCGGCAATTGAAGGACATTTTGTGGATGTAAGAGGCTGGGACTTAGATAAAGAACTATAAAGAGGAAAATAGAATGGAACCGTTAGAAAGAGTACATGGCATAGTAGCCCCGTTAGATAGGATCAATGTAGATACCGACCAAATAATTCCAAAACAGTTTTTAAAACGAGTTGAGAGGACCGGTTTTGGAGAATTTTTATTTTTTGACTGGCGTTATCTTGAAGACGGAACACCAAATCCCGATTTTGTGCTCAATCATGAACATCATCAGAATGCCAAGATACTACTAACAAGCCACAATTTCGGAAGCGGAAGCTCAAGAGAACATGCCCCCTGGGCCTTAAGAGAACATGGGTTTCAGGTAATCATCGCACCGTCGTTTGCCGATATCTTTTATAACAACTGTTTTAAAAACGCAATACTCCCAATTGTATTAGCAGAAGATAAGGTCAAGGAACTTTTTAATATAGTGAACTCAAAGAAGGGCCATGAACTTACAGTAGATCTAAGGTCTCAAACAATATCAGATGATGAAGGCTGGACTGTAAATTTCGACATAGATCCTTTCAAGAAGAAAAGCCTCTTGGAAGGCCTTGATGATATCGGACACTCTCTCGAGCACGAAGATAAGATTAGAATTTATGAAGAGAGACACAATTCTGATATGAAATGGGCAGCACCAAGTGAGACTTTATAAGCTAGTTATGGGGTACCTATATACCGCTCCCCATTAAGAAGCTGGTAGAATTAAGCTAGTAAATTTATATAGAAATTCAATGCGGTTACCTTCATTCAACACATGGACACTGTCCGCCGGGCGCTATCCGCATTCCAACTTAAACCGAGCTTCACAAAAGCGAGAGCAGTACAATCCCCCGGCAGCTTACCTAAGTGCGGAATCTTTGGAAAAAAACTGAACCATTATTCCCACGACTATAAGTGAAATCCCTGTATAGATTATTCTTTTTCCCAAATTCTAAAACTCCACTCAAAGAAAACCAGGATTAATTCTAAGCCAAATTATATAAGAACTCCGTTAAATCTAAACAACACCGGATTATTGCGCACAAAAAATCCAAGATTATGGTATACTTACAAAAATGGCACAAATATTGTATATGATCTCCGAGATATTATCATTTAGTTAGAAATTTGCCTCTAATTAAGCAAAGGATATTAGCAATATGAGTATAAATTTAAGCCAAACAACTTCGCAAAGACAAGTATTACAACAACGTCTGGTACTAACTCAAGAGCTGCAACTATTCCTAAAACTAATTCAAATGACCACACTTGAATTAAAAGATTATTTGGAAGAGCAGCTCATAGAAAACCCTATTTTAGAAGAATCACAAGACCAGGATGAGAAGAACGAAGATAGCTCAAATGAAGAGTTTGATCTTAACGCTATGGGCAATGACCGCCTGTTTAGGGATCAAAACAACGATATTCCACATTATTCATCAAGAGAATTCTATGATGATAGCCAAGAGGATACTACTTGGGAAAACAGGATAAGTGAGGCTGAATCCCTCATAGATCACCTTAGATGGCAGCTTAAGTTGTCAGACCTCACACCTGATGAAAGAGAAATAGCTACAATCATAATAGGCAACACCAATGAAGACGGATATTTAGAGATAGATATTGAAGAGATCGCACTTATATACCTCAATCAAGTTGCAGATCTGACCAACGGAAGATCTGAGAACGTAACTGATGAAGGAAGTTACAATACCGAAAACTCATCTCAGAATTCTGGCAGAGAATATATTGCTAAAATTAAAGATATTTTATATAAGATTCAATCCTCTTTTGATCCTATAGGTGTATGCTCGATAAATATGAAAGAATGCCTTAAGATTCAAGCCCTTGATATGGGTTATTCTGAAGATGGTCTTGTCATAGAATTGATAGACAAACATTTGGAAGAGCTTAATGAAAAAGATTTGAGCAATATTGAGGATGTTCTTCAAGACTCCGCAGAAGAGATTCAAGAGGCAATGTCAGTTATATCATCTTTAGAACCAAAACCTGGGAGACCATTCTTTGCTAAAGATTCTGAAAAATATATAGTTCCTGATTTCTACGTTTATAACGTAGGAGACGAATTGCAGATACAGTTAAACCGTGATTTCCCAAGAGTCAGAATAAGCAGCTATTACAAAAACCTTATAAAAAAAGAAAAAAGTCTTCCCCCAGAGGCAAAGCAATTTATAAAAGAAAAGCTTGAAGCAGCTAAAAGAGTAATGAAATGTCTCGATGAAAGAGAGGCCACGGTAAAAAAAATTATATCGAAAATCGTTGATGTTCAGCGTGAATTCTTTGAGCATGGGAAAGAGTATATTAAGCCGCTAATATTAAAAGATGTGGCTCAGTCAGTAGGGGTTCATGAATCCACTGTCAGCCGAATTACCAGCAGACGATATATCCAAACACCTCAGGGCACAATTGAGCTTAAATCATTATTTTCACGGAGAATTGAATCGTCACAGGGAAAAGATATTTCCTTTGAGAAAGTAAAGTCGATTATGAAAAATATTATATCCGGCGAATTACCCCAAAGCCCGTACTCAGACGAGGATATTTCTAAAATATTTGAAAGAAGAAATATAAAAGTTGCGCGAAGAACAGTTGCAAAATATAGAAAAATACTTAAAATACCTTCTTCTTCAACCAGATCCCGTCAATACAAGGAAAATTTAAAATGAAAGTAATGGTAACCACTAGACACATTAAGAACACAAAGAATTCTGAAGAAATCAAGTTACATGCTCTAAAGAAATCCAAGAGGATTGAGCGCTATGTAAAGGCAGAGAAAGATCCCTCAGAAGTACGGTTTATTCTATCATCAGAAAAATTCAGAGACACAGCGGAAATCTCTATTACTTGCGGAGATATAAAAGCCACGAGCTCTGTTGAAACTAATGATATGCATACAGCGATAGACCATGCTGTGGACGCTATAGTTAAACAGCTAAAAAAACAGACAGAAAAGAAAATTAAAGAAAAAAGAAGAACGGGCGCCAAAACAAAAGAAGAGGTTATTGAAACCGGCATTCTTTTGCCTCCTGAGAGTAGTGAAACACAAGACATTCAAGTTCACCAATTACCATCAAAACCAATGTCAGTAGAAGAAGCTTCGCTTCAACTTAAAGTTTCAGATGCGAATTTTGTGGCATTCAGAAATAGCGAGAACGATTTAATGAATGTCATCTATTTAAGCAGAAGAGGTCAGAGAATTTTGATTGAACCCTAAGTATTATTACTTTTACGGATATAAGAAAATACAATGAAAATCGCCAACATACTGGAGCTAAAAACTGTAATCCCACATCTCCATTCCACCAGCAAAGCGGAAGTTATTAAAGAGCTTGCAGATAACATATCGTCTGTTTATTCAAATATTAATAGGGAAAGACTGGTTGAGATACTACTGGAGCGTGAAAAGCTCTGCAGCACTGCTGTCGATTCAGGTGTAGCAATCCCACACGCGAAAATAAGCGGGGTTACAGATATAATTGCAGGTTTCGGAAGAAGTATTGAGGGGATAGAATTTGAATCTATTGATAGAAAAGAGACCCACTTCTTTATTACCCTAATCGCACCGGAAAATGCTACCGGCTCTCATATTCAGCTACTGGCAAGAATTTCTAAAATATTTAAGAACCCGGAACTAAGGTCAAGATTAATGAAGCTTGAATCCCAGGAGGATATATACGAGGCAATAACCATAGAAGATGAGAAGTATTGAAAGTGTTAACAAACTTGATGTTGCTGAGTTAAGTGGTACCTGGGGGCAAGAACTCCGAATAGAACTTATAGCGGGTCAGAACGGCCTTAAACGTAAAGTCATTATTAAGACGGTACAAGAGCTAGGGCCGAAATTAATAGATCCGAAGGTAAAGCATAAACAAGGTGCAATATATATACTTAGCAGAAATAGTATTTCTAATTTCAACAAACTTCCGAATTCAAAGAAGCAATCGGTTTTAAGGGCTCTTTTTTCTAAAGATATCCCATGTATAATAGCTCAAAGGGGGCTCTTACCTGGCGAAGAATTAAGGAAAGCATGCGAAGAAACGAATGTGCCTCTTTTTACAACCAAACTCCCCGTACAAAAGCTAATATCCCTACTTAACAAAATATTGCAAGACAAAATTATTCCCTTTACAACGGCGCATGGAGTCCTCTTGGATATACATGGACTGGGGGTTCTGATACTTGGGAAAAGCGGTATTGGGAAAAGTGAAAACGCCCTTGACTTAATAAACAGGGGTTCTAAACTCATTTCAGATGATGTCGTAGAGATAACAAAATCAGTTTCCGGCGAGCTATTTGGAAGTGGTCCGGAAAGAATAAAGCACCTAATGGAAATAAGGGGCATCGGCATTATCAATATCATGGACTTATTCGGTAGAGCCTCTGTAATGGATAGAAGGATAATAAACATGGTAATTGAGCTTGTCGGGTGGAATTCGGATACTGAATATGACAGATTAGGAATAGATGAGAATGTATACAAGATAATGGGAGTAGAGTTACCATATCTATTAATTCCTGTAAGACCGGGCAGAAATACTGCTACAATAATCGAAGTTGCCGTACGGAACCAGCTGTTAAAATCAAGAGGGACCTACAGGACAGAAAAAATTCTAGAGTAAATAGAAATTATCATGCTGACCATAGATAATAAATGATGAACTTAGTTTTCATAAGCGGGCTTTCAGGCTCGGGCAAGAGTACGGCTGCAAACGTCCTTGAAGACCTTGGATATTATTGCGTAGATAACATCCCTCCAACACTGCTACCGACGTTCATAGAACTTTGTGAGAACTCAGATAAAGGGATAAGTAAAGTAGCATTAGTCATTGACGTCCGTGAAGGAGTATTTTTTGATCGTGCTCCCGGAGTAATAAAAGAATTCAAACAAAAGGGTTACCCTGTCGATATAATATTCTTAGAATCTTCTGACACAACTCTTGTAAAGAGGTACAAGGAAACACGCCGTAAACACCCTCTATCATCGGATGGAAACATTTTAGAGGGTATATCGAAAGAAAGAGATATGCTTGAAGAGCTTAAAAACCTTTCTAGTTACAAAATTGACACGTCAGAGCTGAATGTTCATCAATTAAAAGATATTATTAGAAATAAATTTGATAAATCTAATACCCAAAATATTTTGGTAAATATTATTTCTTTTGGCTTTAAACATGGCATACCTTACGACGCGGACATGATTTTTGACGTCAGGTTCCTTCCCAATCCGCATTTTGTTGAAAATTTGAAGCATTTAAATGGAATGGACAGTGAAGTTTTAGACTTCATATTAAGCAATGAAGAATCCATAACATTTATAGAGAAACTTACCGAATTTCTAGAATTCTTAATTCCCAATTACGAAAAGGAAGGAAAATCTTATCTGACAATCGCAATAGGTTGTACCGGCGGCAAGCACAGATCAGTCGTCATTACAAATAAGATTGCAGAGCATTTTGATTATCTGTCACCAATAACTCGACATAGGGATATATCTAATAATTAAGGAGGAATAAATGGTTGGGATAGTTGTAGTAACACATGGGGCGTTGGCTAAAGAACTTATTTCTGCCGTAAATTTTGTCCTATCTTCAAAACCATCTGTAAAAATTAGCGGCGTGTGCCTAGATCCCAATAGTGAGTTTGAATCTTTTAAGCAGGATATTAAAAACGCTATTAAAAATGTTAAAGGAAAAGACGGAATATTGCTGGTTACCGATATGTTCGGGGGAACCCCTTCAAATATTAGCCTAACGTTCCTTGAAGAAAATAAGGTTGAAGTAATATCAGGAGTTAATCTTCCGATGCTGTTAAAACTTGCCACTCTTTCTAACAAGGTGACACTGGATGAGGCAGTTAAAATAGCAGAATCTGCTGGTAGAGAGAATATTATTATAGCGAGCAAGCTACTGCACAATAGAAAATCATAATAACTTTGTAGCCGGCAACACATTTAAAAATTATATTGATTGAGTATACTATCGTTTTCCTTATAAGACTCAAATCGAGAATGAAATTTCAAAGAAGGTAGAATAAAAGAAGGTAGAAGAAATGAACAAGAAAAGTGTAGATAAGATCATAAATGCATGGAAGACTCACTTACTTACAGGTGATTTAGAAGATTATCAACTGGAAATTGATGAGAAAGTGCCGATTGAATATGCAGCAATCGCTTTGCATCTAGACTCAAGAACGGTGAAAGCTTCGAGCAAAGAAGAAGATTACTACGAAGGTTACAGAGACGCTGCTGTTGAGATTTTAAACTTACTTCATATTGAAATTGTTCAGGATGACCAGCTAAAGGTCATATCTCTTATTTATAAAGAAATAGATGAGGATAAACAGGAAGAATTAAAACAACACATCTGGGGTTGATATATTAAAGGCATTTGAACCCTCCTAAGTCATTAATATTTTGCAAAATAAACCAAAAAAGAATATGAGACTCTTAGATTTATTTAACGGCTTCCTCTTAGATATGGACGGCGTAGTATACGTTGGCGGGAACCCCATTAAGGGCTCGGCCGATACAATAAAATATCTTAAGGAGAATGGGAAAACTGTATTATTCCTAACTAACGACCCTAGGAGATCTCCTTCAGAATGTGCAGATAAACTTCGAAGTATAGGGATTCAAGCAAGCTCAGAAGACGTTATTACATCCTCAATGGCAATTGCACAGCATATTTGTGAAGAACATAATAGCCTCGAAAATATGACTGCTTATGTGATAGGAGGTAATACCCTAAGAAATCAAATCCAGAATACCGGTATCACAATCGTTAATGGAGAAGAAGGTAAATACGCTGATTTTGTGATATTGGGGAGTCACCATGACTTTCATTACAATGAAATGAAGATTGCTACCCTAGCTCTGAGAAACGGAGCTGATTTTTATGCAACAAATCGTGACCCTGCTTATCCATCGGAAGAAGGTCATATTCCAGCAACCGGAGCTATTCTGGCATCAGTTGAGGTTGCGTCGGGAAAGAAAGCCAAAGTGGCCGGGAAACCGGAAAACATTATATTCGAAGTAGCCTTAGGAAGAGTGAATAATCATAAGATTGTCATGATAGGGGACCGGCTTGATACTGATATTCAAGGTGGCAAGGATGCTGGGCTATCTACTATCCTTGTACTATCCGGATCAACAAAAAAAAAGGACCTAAAAGATTCCGACATTAAACCCGATCACGTTATAAACAATTTAAGAGATTTGCTGAAGGATATCGGATAATATGTAATTTGACTTGAGTTACATAGCTTTGATCACCACACTTCCATCTTTGTGTATAATCCCATCACAAGTTTTCTTGGGTAAACTATTAGTAATAGATCATTATATTTTTTCTAAAAAGCAGTTCTTAAAAGCGTTAACCTTTTATCCGAGGGAGAAAATAAGAGCTATTATGGGTTATTGGTAATTATGATAAATAAAAGTATAGCTACGCAATTTCAAAGCACTTCAAATAACAAAGCCGTTCTTTGGATGACTGTTGGTGGTTTTGCATTCGCTACTATGGGTGCTCTCACGCATGAGCTTGGCAGCTATTGTGACTGGCTGCTTATAGCGTTTTTTAGAATGCTTATTTCCTTTATAATAACATTAGCTCTTGCACTAAGAGCAGGTATCAACCCGTTTCTATTTACAAATTGGACTTTATGGCTGAGAAGTCTTGTTGGAAGCTCCGCAATGCTGGCAACATTCTATGCCCTAACCAAACTGCCTATATCCGAGGTTGCCGTCATCACAGAAACAAGACCTATATGGGTAGCATTAGTAGCGGGCTACATATTGGGAGAAACATCCGGTAAAAAGATATGGCTTTCAATAATATTTGGCATGGTGGGGGTAATTTTAGTAGAGCACCCAAGAATTTTGGAGCAGAACTTTGCGGGACTATTAGCTGTGTACGCGGCATTCGGGGGAGCAGTGGTGATGATCTGCCTAAGAAAGCTAAAAAGTTTAGACCTCAGGGTAATAGTGACCCACTTTTCGGGGACTGCAACAATTATTACATTGATTACAATATTTTCCGTCCGTGGTGAGGTTGATCTATCTGTTTTTGAAAATACAACAATCATCTTAATGCTGCTTGGAGTAGGAATATTTGGCACAATAGGTCAGCTTACCATGACAAAAGCATTTTCAATCGGCGAGGCCCCTAGTGTGGCTTCTGCGGGTTTTATCAAAGTCGGTTTTGCAGCAGGTTATGATTTACTAATTTGGAAGTATATTTTTGATGTGCCAACTATTATTGGAATGATATTAATACTAGGTTCAACAGGGTGGTTATTTAGCCGAAAGAAGAAGACTGCTATCGAAAGTCAAAACATAGAAGATGATCTTAAAGGCAAAGAATTGATAACAGAAAAATAGCTACCGTATTAAAAGCGATATTTTATTCGAAGGATTTCCATACGAACTTACCTTTTTTGTCTATATAACCCCACTTACCGCCGCCCAATTCCACAATTGCCAGCCCGCCTGAAAAACTCACGGCACTTTCAAACTGAGGCTCGATTACCATTTCTCCCCTTTTGTTAACAAATCCCCATTTATTACCAATTCTAAAAGTCGCAAGACCTTCTGAAAAATCCCCGACCTGGTCAAATTCGGGTTGAACGACTAGAAGACCACTCCTATTAATAAACCCAAATTTACCTCCACTAGATACTGCGGCTGCCCCTTCACTAAAGTGTCTCGCGCTCTCAAAATCGGTTTTAAGCTTAACCTCGCCAAACTTGTCTATATACACATACTTTCCGTCTTTTAAAACACAAGCAAGCCCCTCTGAGTAGCCCTCGGCGTAGTCAAATTGTGGTTGTATGAAAACTTTCCCATTTTTTTTGACATACCCCCCCTTCCCATCTAGCAAGATAAGAGCTAGTCCTTCAGAAAAGCCAAAAGCTTTTTCATATTGAGGCTCTACAATGGTTTCTCCCTTTTTGTTAATATATCCCCACTCCCCATTATATTTAACACTAGCGAGTCCTTCTGAGAATGGGTTTACTTTCTCAAAATTAGGTTCAATCACCATTTTCCCCACACGGTTAATATAGCCATAAGCACCGTCCACTTTTACATCAGCAAACCCTTCTGAGAACTTATGGGCTTCCACGTATTCAGGCGTAATTACCATTATATCCCACTCGTTTATATAACCCCATTTCCCGTTTTCCTTAATCAGGGCCCTACCCTCTGAAAAATCTACAGCTCCTTGATATTTAATTGGAATAGCTACATTTCCCTGTCTATCTATAAACCCCCAGTTCTGTCCATGTTCTACAGGGAATAGAGTACCCTTCTCAGACTTAGCAATATCTGTCGGAGATGGTCCCGCACACGATAGGACAAAAAGGAAAACTAAAAGATAAAGAAGTCGAGCTGATTTCAATCTAATCTCCCATAAGCTATTAAGAATATGTTTTGAAGGAATAATCTTAATCAAAATAACAATATTTTAAAGGGGATCCCGAATGTGACGGACAATAAAAAAGCTTTTTCCGAGCAATTATTCTTAAGTTTAGTCAACTACTTATAAAAATAGGACACAGAAAGACATGAAGAAGTCTTGCCTGGGTCCCAAAATTATCTCTTTCGTTTTTTCTAAATTAAAACCCTATATAGAGGCTTAAAATTTATCCATCTAATTTTAAGGTTCAACAACAACCTTTATGGCGTTATCAATTCTCTGATCCATCAGTTCATAACCCCTAGCACATTCATCTAATGGGAGTCTATGAGAAATAACATGAGTAGGATCTAATTTGCCCTCTTCAACAAGT
>DAOVUC010000112.1 GCA_030632765.1 Candidatus Dadabacteria bacterium | reverse complement strand
TTATATAATAAAGCATTAACCAAGGTTCCGCTTTTTACGCCCGCTCCCGGATGCACAACCATCCCGGCAGGCTTGTTTACAACTATTAAAGAACTATCCTCATAAATAACCTCTATTTCTATATCTTCGGGCTTTGCATCAATGGACACAGGAGTAGGCAAGGTTACATCCAGAATCTCGCCTTCATCAAATTTCTTGGAAGGTTTAATAGGCCTACCCTTAACCAATACATGCTGACCATCTATTAGCTTTTTTATTTGTGAGCGAGTATGGTCGGATAAGAAGTGAGATAATACAATATCTGCCCTTTTGCCGGATAGTTCCTGTGTAACTTCAAATGTTTCTTTTCGTTCCTCTTTTATCATAGTAACAACCAATTATGCAGCAACTAATTGCTTAGGTTATTTTAAAATTGTAACTCTATAATCATTTATAAGCTCTGACGCACTGCCCTGGTTAACCGAGATTTCCAAAAAACCTGAGCTCCCGATTATAGCAAGCAGCTCTGCGTTGCCGGCATCCTGATAAAAGCCGGCGACGCTGTCAATGATAAACTTGTCTATATGAATCCTGGAATAACCCTTGATCAAATCTCCCTTTATATTAGTTATCAGATTACCAAATGAGTCTGTATATATAACCTCTCCTATTATTTCATTCTCGGTAATTGTCGGTTCCGGAAAATCCAATAAAACAGGTGACTCAATACCCTCACCAAGTTCATTAATGTCCACACCTAAAGAAATGTGCGCTGCTACCGGTGCAAATATATCTCTTCCGTGAAATGTGTTACTCATTTCTTCAAGCATATACTCAACATTGGCAATCTCTCTAATCCTCACCTCTTTAGACGACTCATATATTAATGAAAAGACCCCGTTATCAGGACCGATGAAAATACCTTGCTCTGAATGTAGGGCGATAGGTTTTCTTTTGCCACCAACTCCAGGATCGACCACTACTACATGTATTGTACCTTTTGGGAAATAGGGATAGATATTTCGAGCTGTAAATGCTGCCTTAATAACATCGTATTTTGGGATAGAGTGAGTTATATCAATTATTTGGGTGTCAGGATTAATTCCGAGAATCACACCCTTCATAGCACCAACATAGTAATCGTCCAGACCAAAATCGGTTGTAAGAGTTATTATACGCTTCACTTGCTTTTGCCCTTTAATTCCAGTCGTGATAAAGTGGTTACTAATTAAAATAACCCAATTAGACGTGATTGAGAAATGAAGCTAACCATTCTGGGCTCAGGATTTCTTGGAAGTAATCATTTAACTCGGTTATCGATTTATCAACCTTGACTTAAAGATACAAATTATTCAAGATAACAACGAGCATACGCTCGGTTAGATCAGGATCGCTGTGACAAGGTTTGTACTTTGCATTTGAAGTATTCCATAACCATCATTAAAATAAAGATAGTATGTAAAAAATAGAGGAGGCATATTCATGGAACTTTTAGAAGCTATTGGAACCAGAAGAAGCATCAGGTTTTTCAAACCCTGGCAAGAGGTTGAAGATTGGAAAATTCAAAGGATGCTTCAAGCCGCACGTTATGCATCGTGTCAGGGGAATTGCGGATCCACCGAGGCAATAGTAATTGACAAAAGGACTTATCCCAAGGACAAGTTCGAACAAATAATCGAGTGTGCGTCCCCTTTTAACGAGCAGCAGCTACGCCAGGCGCCAATTGTGATTGCATGGCTTGTTAATATGGATGCCTGGTACAAGGAGCTTGTAGAATCGTTTTCAGTACTCTTTCCTGCAAGAGCTGTAACCGCTGCATATGGATGGACTTATAAAATTCTTACCGAGTCAACATACCCGCGCCTGATGAGCTTCCCAAAAGATAGAGCAGAGGATCTACTCAGGATAGAAGCCGGGCAGGCTATCGCGCACGCCCTGCTTGCCGCAACTGAGGTAGGATTGGGCGCTTGTCTTCTTGCGACAGGAAGAAAACCCGCTGAATTTCCACAAGTACTGGGTGTGCCGGAAAACGTCGTACCTCTATGGCTCATGGCTGTAGGATATGCTGCAGAGACGCCCGGACAACGACCCAGAAAAAGGTTTGACAGGCTATTTCACTATAATCAATACGGCACTCCACTTGAGCAAGATGAGGGGGTTAAGGAACAGCTGAGAGAGGCTAATATGATTCAGCCAATGGCTCCTCATCCAGGAAGAGACGAGGAACTAAAACATCTTTGCAAAATGTTCGGGCTTAATGAAGAAATGCCTGATATGCCTAAGGAAAAGATTAAAGCTCTCTATGAGGAAGATTCAATTTATTATGGAGAAGTTCCGGAAGGGCTTGAGGACAAAGGAGTTTAAATAAGATATAGGGAATTTATGAGGTGAGGGGATATTAAGAGCGGCTTCTTTCACCTCTTGTTATTTAATTTCAGTTAGACTTTTAACATTGCAAGGAAATATAGTTAGGAAAGACCTGGATTTAAGCTACAGTGATATCCTTATCGAGATAAACATTTTGTACGGCGTTCAGTATTTCAACTCCGTCTTTCATAGGTTTCTGGAAAGATTTCCGGCCGGTAATTAGCCCGATACCACCTGCTCTCTTGTTAATAACAGCAGTTCTTACCGCTTGTGCCAGGTCATTACTCTCATCCCCAGTAGAAGCACCGCCTGAATTAATTAGCCCCGCACGTCCCATGTAGCAATTTGCAACCTGATAACGTGTAAGGTCTATTGGATGATCTGTGGTTAATTTAGAATAGACTCTTGGGTCAGTCTTACCAAAATTAAGAGCTGTATACCCACCGTTATTTTCAGGCAGCTTTTGCTTAACAATATCTGCTTCAATTGTGGCGCTAATATGATTGGCTTGACCGGTTAAATCGGCGGACAAATGATAATCTACTTCCTTTGTTTTAAATGCGGGGTTTCTCAAATAGGCCCAGAGTATGGTTACAAGCCCTAGTGTATGTGCATACCGAAATGCTTCAGAAATTTCCTGTATCTGACGATGGCTCTCCTGGGAACCGAAGTAAATCGTAGCGCCTACCGACACTGCCCCCATCTCAAACGCCTGGTCTACGTTTGCGAATAGGATTTCGTCATATGTATTGGGATAAGACAGGAATTCGTTATGGTTAATTTTAACAATAAATGGAATTTTATGCGCATACTTTCTAGAAACAGAGCCCAAAACCCCGAGTGTGGATGCGACACCGTTACAGCCGCCCTCAATCGCAAGTTTAACGATATTTTCAGGATCAAAGTAAATTGGGTTAGGAGCAAATGAAGCGCCAGCGGAATGCTCTATACCTTGATCCACAGGCAATATGGACATGTACCCCGTTCCAGCGAGACGGCCAGTATTAATTAACAGTTCAAAGTTTCTAAGAACAGAGTTAGGACGATCAGTAGGAATGAAAATATCATCAACAAAAGATGGTCCTGGTAAGTGAAGTAGTTTTTTTGAAATTGTCTTGCATTTATGATTTAGAAGATAGTCTGCTTCTTTACCTAGAAGTTTTACGGTTGAGTCAATGCCATCTTTAGTTTTAGCCATCTCTGTTGTGTTACTCCATTTTAGGATCTTTTGATACTATTGTCGCACAGATTAACTCGAAATTAAAGCTTAATTTAGAGATTAGAAACTGTAAAGTTAAACAATTATAGCTATTAGACAGATCAGTTAGCAACTAAAGAAATATTCTTTTCTTTCTCGTCCAAGATTGAAATCCCCGGGAGTTTCGCCCCTCCTAGGAATTCAAGCAAGGCTCCGCCACCTGTGGAAATATGAGTAATCTCTGAATCCATCACCTCTGCGTTTCTAATGGAGGCAATAGTTTCTCCACCACCGACAACAGTAGTTGCGCCCCGCCAGGTGGCAAGCGCTACAGCACGAGCTACCTGTGTGGTTCCAGCTGAAAAGTCACCTACTTCAAACACTCCCATTGGTCCGCTCCAGAAAATAGAACCCTTACCCTTTATTTGATGATTATATATAGCTGCGGTTTTAGGGCCTATATCAAAACCCTGTAAATCGTCCGGTATATTGTCATCCATAACCATACAGTTTTTTCTTCTCTCAAAACTGCCGGCTACCACATGGTCTACAGGAAGGAATATTTTCTCCCCATATTTTTTGAGTGATTCTTTTGCCCAATCCAACATCTCGTCTTCTACTATTGAATTCCCTATGTTCATTCCCCTTGCTTTCAAAAATGTATAGGCAACTCCTCCGCCTAAGAGAACCTTATCGGCTTTCTCTATTAAACTCTTTAGAGCATGTATTTTGTCTTTTATCTTACCTCCGCCCACAATCACAATAAAAGGTCGGTCGGGGTTTTCACGAATCCTTGTTAGAAACTGAAGTTCCCTGCTTACCAAGAACCCTGCAAGCCTATGATCAAACTTTGAGGCCATACCATATGTAGAGGCATGTTTTCTGTGTGAGGTTCCAAACGCGTCATTTATATATATATCGGCAAAAGAAGCTAGCTCTTTGGAAAATTTTGGGTCATTGTCCGTTTCTTCTTTATGAAATCTCAAATTCTCAAGGAGTATTACCTCCCCTTCCTTTAAGCTATCTATAGCTTTTTTTACTTCACTTCCTATTACATTCCCAGTGAAAGAGACTGATTCCCCCAGTAGCTCTGAAAGTCGAGCTTGAATGGGTTTTAGGGAAAGACCAGGTATCGCAATTCCTTTAGGCCGTCCAAGGTGAGAGCCAACTATAACTTTAGCTTTTCTTTCAATTAAATAGTCAATGGTAGGTATCGCTCTTCTTATACGATAATCCTCACTAATTTTTCCGTCCCTGATAGGAACATTGAAATCCACCCTTACGAATACTCGTTTCCCTTTATATTCCGAATCAGGAAGATCAGATACAACCAACTTGCTCATTACGACTTATCCCCCACATATTCTATTAAGTCTACTACCCTTGATGAATAACCATATTCATTATCGTACCAAGCAATTACTTTTACAAGATTGCCCTCTACTACAGAAGTCAGTGGTGCATCAAAGACGGCCGAATGGGGATCGCCTATAAAATCTGAGGATACGAGTTCTTCCTCTGAATATCTTAAGTATCCCTTAAGCTCACCAACGGATGCTTCTTTGAATTTTTCATTAATTTCTTCGACTGTGGTTGATTTTTCAACTTCACAAGTAAAATCGACAACAGAGACATCAGAAGTTGGAACTCTCAGAGCTACAGCGCTCATTTTCCCTTTAAGCTCAGGGAAAATAATCTCTATAGCGCTCGCAGCCCCAGTGCTTGTAGGTATTATGGATAACGCAGCTGCCCTTGCTCTGCGCAGATCTTTATGAGGCGCATCAAGTATCTGCTGGTCATTTGTGTACGAATGAACAGTGGTCATCTGGCCTTTCTTGATTCCAAAGTTCTCATGAAGAACTTTTACTACCATCGAGAAGCAATTGGTCGTGCAGGAAGCGTTTGAAATAATATTGTGATTTGCACTATCGTAGCTGTCTTGATTAGCGCCTAGAACAGTTGTAAGATCAACTTTGCCTTTTGCCGGAGCTGTTATAATAACTTTTTTGACTGTCTCTCCTAGATGCCTGGATGCTTCTTCCTGACTTCTAAAAATACCGCTAGCCTCTGCAATGAGCTCTGCACCCACATCCTGCCATGGAAGATCAGAGGGGTTTCTTTCAGAAAATACCCTGATCGGTTTGCCGTCTATTATCATATGCCCGTTTTCAGATTTAACCTCACCTTTGTAAGGACCAAAAATCGAATCGTATTTAAAAAGATGCGCGAGTGTTTTAGCATCAGATATGTCATTTATTCCAACAAATTCTATCCCTTCCCTCTCTAATCCAATACGAAGAACATGCCTGCCGATTCTTCCGAATCCGTTAATACCAACCTTAATTGACATTTATAAATTCCTCCGAGAAAAGCTACCCTAAAATAGCCTTAAGTCATTTTCTTTACTTCTAAAAAACTACCTTTCCCA
>DAOVUC010000121.1 GCA_030632765.1 Candidatus Dadabacteria bacterium | reverse complement strand
TATAGTTATCATTTGCTTCTTTAAGTATGGGTTCAAATTTAGATGAGATTTCCTTAGTTTTTGCCGACTGATCTTCAGATAGACCCAGCTCTTTTACTGTGGAATCATTGTCCCACCATTGCCAGTCTCTTTTGCCCGGGCCAGCAGCGTTGGCAGAAAAGCTAACTAAGATTACAAATAAAAGCGGTAATATCATAAACTTCTTCATTGATAAAGCCTCCGTATATTGATTTTGATCATATAAACACAAGAATACCAAAAAGGTTGCAGAATTAACACTATATATATTATTTAGTTAGGATCTAGGCGAGATAGCCTTTGGTTTATATCGGTGATTCGGCGCTATGCTGGGTTATCAATTCTAAAGAAATCAAAAAAAGCGCCTATTGTTCAGAGCACTTCGTGGAGCTGGTCTGAGAGTCCCTGATCAACTGGAATCTCAACACTTTCGTAGAAAATTGATAAGGAGCAGTCGGGCTCCGGCGCAAACTCTTTTTGGTCTAGCTCAAGAGATACATTCGTTCTCTTATTTTTTGTGGGCCAGATATGCTGAAGCCCGTGCTCGCCTTTGCATATTGCAGCCGGATCTTCATAAGGGTTTGTTTTTACCTGATGGTCTTTATATGATGCAACTCCCTTCGCAGGCTCTCCTATTTGCTTGGTCATCATGTTCGTTTTTTGTTTAAATAGCTCAAGGTAATGGGCCGGATCATCGAAAGATTCACGTAGATGTATTACTACCAGTCCCAATCCATTTTCACCAAATACATATAGCAGATCATACTCATAACCGATGCTTTCGACCTCTGGCGGTGTTATTTCCTCTTGCTCGTCAACTTCGCCTTCTACTATTTCAACGGATTGTACTTTTACAGGGGTGGTTATGCCGCTGATTCTATATGTGAGTATGTCCTCCCCTTCTTTTACAAGCTCCGCTTTTTCAACATTTTTGACCTGCTCCTTAGTCATACCCCATTTCGCTTTTCTGATATCGGGTTTGTCCCATAATGAGCAGGCTGAGAATATTAATAAGGTCAGCAAAATTAAGGTAAGTGCTTTCATATTCGGTAGGGCCTCCGGCATCTTTCGTTTCTCTTATATTGCTAGGGATATATTATGGTTGGGAATAAGTCGAGATGCAAGATTAAAATCTTAGTAAAGATATTGTCACTATTTAGATGATAGAAAATGATTGATTTCACAAATGACTCTTCCAGGTGCGTCTTCCTGTAAGAAGTGACTGGCATCTTCAATTTTGCATACTTTGGCATGCGGATAGATTGCTTGCCACTTCTCTAAAACTGAACCGGGCAGCACAGGGTCAAGCATATCCCAGATAAGAAGCACGGGGATGTCGGCAAGTAGAGATAGTTTGTCTTCGATGTGGTTCATCTCGCCGTATGAGCGGTCGCTCTCGCTTACGGAAATGTCGCGCGACCAGCAAAGCAGGGCCAACCTGGATTCGGGAGTAGGAAATGGAGAGAGATAGGCATTAAGCACCTTAGAGGTATAGTTCTCAGGATAATTCGCTGTTCCCAGGAGCGCTCGTTTAACATAACCGTTTTTCTCAAGCACGAATGACTCACCCCTTTCAGAGCGGATAATTTCAAGCAGTCTAGGGAATTTGCCCCCGGGCCATTCGGCAAACGCCCAAGTGTGCGTAAGAACTAGGCGTTTTATCAGTCCCGGATGGCGGACTGCGAAGCCCATTCCTACGGGCCCTCCCCAATCGTGCAGGACGAGCGTGATTTCCTTGAGTTTAAGTGATAATAGGAGCTCTTCTAGATTGGAAATGTGGTGTCGGAGCAAATATGGATTGGGATTTTTAGGAACTGACGATTTTCCCATACCCATATGATCAGGGACTATCACGCGGTGTGTGTCAGACACAGAAGGGATAAACTTACGCCACAGGTAGCCCCATGTTGGGTCGCCGTGGAGCATTACGACGGGCTCACCTTCGCCTTCGTCTACATAGTGCATTTTGAACCCGCCGATTTCCAAGTAATTGGGTCTGAAAGGGTATGACCCGTTGAATGTCTCATCCTTAATATCAATCAATATGTAATGCGTCTCCGTTACTCGGAATCCCTATTTACTATCTTGGCCTTAAATTTAACATCGTAAGTACATGTGCAAGTTTTTTCTTCCATAACCTAAATTAAGTTATTTTATACTAACTTTTCTTTTGTTATTCTCAGGGTAGGGGTATTCCATCTCTAGCGCGGTCAAGCGTGCTACTTCGTCCCCAAGATGTTTAGAAACTATATGGAATGACATATCAATACCCGCTGAAATGCCTGCTGAGGTTATTATATTTCCGTCTTCTACAAATCGTTTGTCCTCGATTACTTCAATATCAGGGAATGACTCTTTTAATCTGCCCAATGATAAAATATGAGTTGTTGCGGGCCGACCATTCAACAGCCCGGCATTAGCAAGAAAAAAAGCGCCTGTGCATACCGAGGCTAGTGTTTTAACACCTTTCGCACGTCGAGTAAGAAAGTGGAGTATGACGTGGTTTCCGTGCTCGGAGCGCTCACCTAGACCCCCGGGGATTACTAGAATGTCTAGCTCGGGGCAGTCCTCAAAAGTGTGATCCGGGATCACTTTCATCCCGCCCATTGCGGTCACGGGGCGGGGATACTCGGATATTAACAATATCTTAAAGGGGGAGGGGTCCGCAAACTCCGGCTTTTCCTTGAGCCTGGTTACGTTGAATACCTCATAGGGACCCGTAAAATCGAGAACGTCTACATTATCATAAATCAACATACCGACTGTTATTTTTTGCATAGTCTCAGTTCGTAACTTATCACAGGCTCATATGGAGTTCAATGTGAAAGCTAGTCTAGTTTTTTTGATACTGTAAGAGCACAGTTTATATAATTGTATTCACCCAGGAATTCCTGTACTTCCCGATCCTCCTCATCTGATAATTCGTACTTTAATTTTAGATTGGTATGGAGGACTGAGGAATAAAAATCAACGATTTCTGTATCAAAACCGGCCTCTACCTTAAGAGCAAAGATATCCTCCATTGTATCCCAGTAAGAGTTAGGTCTATTTAGCTTAGGGTTGATTTCATCAGATGCTAAAAGGGTGAGAAATCTATTTTTATGATCTTCATTTTCTACGCTTATATGCCAGTTTAAGAATATTCCGTTATCTTTAAGCGCGCGGTGAATGTTCTCTAAAATTTTGAACTGCTCACCCCTGTTATAGGATTGAAAAACGTACCTCATAATTACTATATCAAACAGGTCCTCTCCGTCGTATTGGGTAAGATCGCTGTGGACTTTAGCGTCAGATGTAGTGTTGTCATCGAGAAGGTCCCGGTTTGAATCTATGCAAGTGGCTTTGATCCTGTCGCTGAACTCACTATTTTCTTTAAGATGTTCTATAACAGCGCCGTTTCCGCCGCCGAAATCAGCGATTTCGACTTCCTCTAGCTCTTTGTCTTTAATAAAGTTATCGACCACGCGGTAGAGATGTGGAAATTCCCTCTCATAAATATCGTATAGCTCCTGCTCTGTTGGGGCAATATCAAGAGCCTTCTCTAAATAATGGTCTATGTCTTTTACTCTCTTGGATTCGCTCATAGTATTCCCTTAGAAGTTGATTTTATTAGAGATTAGTTTAGCTTGCGTTGTGGGATATTTAAAGTATATACAGAAGAGGGGTCACCGGTTTATTCTTAAAACAAATTGCTAATATCTAAGTGTAAATAAAACCGCGGGGGGTTTGGTCCCCACGGCTATTTTCAAGTACCAATTAATTTCCTAAATTATTGTCAATAAATCATCTAGCAATGCGAAGCCCTGCTGTCCTAGTTCAATAGATATGAAATGCGCTCTTCGGTTAAGCTCTTTATATTCGACTGTATTAGAAACCCTTTGCCCATGTTGATTGCATTTGCTTGATGTGAGAATCCTTCCGGACTCTACTCCCTGGCTGACTATAAAGTTTCTAACCCTCTGGGCTCGTGACTCTGCCAGTAGCTTGCCATGGGTCTCATTAATATCCCACTCGCCTTGTATGATAATAAACATATCAGGATTTAATTTAAGAATCTCGGCGTTCTCGGCAAGTACGGGTTTAGCGTCTTCCCTGATAGCATCACGTTCGTAGTCAAAGAATATATCTCTTGATTGCATTCCGAGGGTAGAATCAATAAGAGCATGGCCAGGTTTGATGCAGTTTGTTTCCGGCTCTGTCGTGGCCGTAAACTGATAAATGAAAAGCGCAGACACCAGAATGAGCGCTCCGAGTAATGACAATATAGACCTTCCGGGTCTCCAATTCTCTTTGAATGCTTCTTTCATGATTAATTGCCTCCTGCATTGGAAATTTAATATTTAGATAATAGTGCAAACGGTATGCCAAGTAGCAATATCTAATGTTTGCAGTAGCTCAGGTATACGGGGAATGGCAAAATGCTTTATTAGAAACAGTTGTGCTTGTGCAATTTCACACAGCTCCGGTCAATGATTGAGGTGATTTATAGGGGATAGCCTGGATTTAAATTATTGATCCGACTGCGATAAGCTCAATAGCTAAGATGAAACCCAATATGATGACTAGTCTTGTGGAGCTGAAATATGAGTGTACTACTTTGGAGCCCACATCTTTATCCCAAGAATTAATTCCGTCCCTTTTGAGCACCTGATATCCAAACAGCATGGTTAGCCAGGAGATCAGCGCGAATCCAGCACCCATACCTTTTAGCCAGACTCCGTAGCTGCGCTTAAGCGACCGATCGTAGGGTAGAAGCTCGCCATCTTTATCGAGTACTTTTGTGCCAAGCAAATTTTTGCCGAAAGTGGTGCCATATCTGCTTATTGTATAGGCTTCAAGAAATACCCATATAAATGTGATTACAATCCGCATTATAATCAGTGCCAATATGCCTTGAAATCCCGTGGATTCAGCATCTTGGGAAGACATTTGCTGATTTAGCATTTCAGACATCTGCTGCATGAAATCCGGAAACAGAAAGCTGACTAGTAATGAGAACAGCATAGAAAATATATAGTAGTCAGTCATCCTCGCCAAGAACCTGACCCACGGACGTACCTGGCTTACTTCTTCATATTCGTCGTCCATTGTTGTAGCGTCACTCCCCTCATATTCGGGAGATTTAAAAACTACTTTCTCGACATGCTCATAAGTTTCTTCTTTCTCTTCATCTTCAGGAGCTTGCGGAGGCTGGAATGATGAGTCCTCTGAAACTGAATCTTTCTCAGCTTCCGGCACGGGAGGCGGTTTGGGTCTGGGTGGGAGTCTCAACTCTTGCACTTGTGAAAACGGGAGCCATTTTTCCATAGGCTCTTTCCAGACAAGAGAGTCCTTTGTTATCTCGCCTGTATTTAATAACTTCCAGAGCTCTTCTTCGGATACAGGGCCCGAGGGTTTTTTATCTTTTTCGTAAAACCATACTTGTGCGCTCATTGGGGTTTAGTTTACAGCATAAAGATGAAATGGGAATGAAGTTTTGGTTGTGTGTGAAAATAAAGAATTATTGAGGAGATAATAATAAGCAAGTCAGGTTGGATACTCAATTCTTTTTAAGTTTCTTAAACTATATAAATAGATTCAACTCTTCGATCTCTTTTAAATCTCTTTCCCAAAAGTAAATATTACTCGAGAACACTTTACAAATAAAATCTTTGTTTTCTTTTGTCAT
>DAOVUC010000246.1 GCA_030632765.1 Candidatus Dadabacteria bacterium | reverse complement strand
CGCTATATATTTTTGCAATATGACCAACCAACCGGTCAACTATACAAGCAAAATGCAGGAGGCAAACAAGATGCGGAATTCAACAACAAATAAGGTTAACGAGTTATCAGATTATAAAGTCCATAGTAACTCAAACTTCTTGAGTCAGATTGATATCGAAAGTTCCAAGGATGAGTCACTAGTGAAGTTCTTTGTGGATGAACATAGTGAAGAAGCTTTTACTGTGCTCGTAAACCGCTATTCGGACAAAGTCTACAGACTAGCTTATAGAATTACAGGTAATCCGGATGATGCGGAGGAAGTGCTGCAAGAAGTTTTCATCATATTAATTGAGAAACTTAATACTTTTAGACGGGAGTCAAGATTCTCAACCTGGCTTTATAGAGTAGCAGCAAACGCGAGTTATATGTTTCTACGCGGAGGAAAGAAGGATAAAGAGAATCAGATAAGTTTTGATGATTATAAACCCTACAATGACCATGGTGTTCTTGAAGGCGTAGCAGATAAGGATTGGAGTGACATCCCGGACTATAAGCTCTTAAGCTTAGAGGGTACTCAACTGATTGAAAAGGCTATAGATGAGCTGCCTGAAGAATACAAAATAGTATTTCATATGAAAGATGTGGAGGGGCTCACGAGTAAGGAGATTGCAAAAATTCTTGGACTATCGCTTCCGGCAGTTAAATCAAGGGTCCTTAGAGCGAGGCTATTCTTACGGGATAAGCTTTCAGATTATTATTCCGAATGGGATAAGAATTAGGGCTATTCTATATTAGGCTTTCTTAACTATGGATTCCAGCTCTCCGCTTTGGAAGAGTTCGACACAAATGTCGCAGCCCCCGATAAACTCACCGTCAACATAGAGTTGGGGGATTGTGGGCCAGTTTGAATAATCTTTAATTCCTTGCCTGATTTCAGGGTCCGCAAGTACGTCTACAGTTTCATACATAATATCGTAGGAATCTAAGATCTGTACAACTCTGGCTGAAAACCCACATTGAGGCATTTCTCTATTACCTTTCATATATAGAATGACTTTATTACCTTTTATCTGACCTTCAATTTGTTCCGTTGCGTCTGACATTTATTGTCTCCTAATTTTTTTGGTAGTTGTTTTAAACACTACCAAGTTTATATCCTATCCCGAGGAGTTCTAATTCCGGCTCTCCCACTGCTCAGGTGTAAATGTTTTTAGCGATAGAGCGTGAATTCTCTCCTTCATAGCGTTACCTAAAACGCCGTATACTATCTTATGCCGCTCTATAAGTGATTTCCCTTCAAACTCTGTTGAAACAATAAGCGCTTCAAAATGCGTACCGTCTCCATCAACGTTTACAACCAAGTTAGACATTCCGTTTTCTATCATTATTTTTATTTCTTTTGGATCCATGGGGGATATTATAAATGTTTTTAATCTCCTTTCAATAATGTTAAGGAATAAAACGTTGCAAAATACCCTATAGAATCTATAATTTCTTCATGCTCCTATATATATAAGTAAAAGTTATTCATATACGGACAATATTAAGAAGCCTATCGGAGGAACAGTAATGAAAGTTAATGAGATTATGACGGAACCGGTAATTGTCATCAGTCCGGATACAACTCTAGAGAAAGTAGCTGAAAAGATGCTCAATAATCATATAGGAGGACTGCCTGTTGTAGACGATGAGGGGAAGATAGTTGGAATGGTAACGGAGTCAGATTTCTCGGCTAAGGAGCATGCCATCCCATTTTCAAGGAATTACGCCCCTCAGCTCTTTGGCGAATGGATGTCAAAAGAGGGGGTAGAAAAGGCTTATGCGGCGGCGCGTAGTATAGCGGTTAAAGAAATTATGAGCAGTCCTGCTGTGACAGTCACCGAGGATGCTACGGTAGCTGAAGTTGTAAGGCAGATGCTCGAGCACCGCGTTCATAGGGTGCCTGTTGTCAGGGACGGTGTGCCTATAGCCATGGTATCAAGGCATGATCTTTTAAAATTGGTCGTTCAGAAATTTCAAGGTTAGGAAATTAGAATGAGTAAGTTCGGAGTTAGTGTTGAGAAGGAAGAAGCGCTTCTTCAAAAAATGAATGAGCTTGGAGTTCTTGAGGCCGATATTGATGAAAAGTTTATTCGCTCAGGCGGCCCCGGCGGACAAAATGTAAACAAGGTCGCAACCTGTGTGCAATTAAAACATATTCCCACAGGTATTATAGTGAAAATTCAAAAAGACCGCTCTCAAGGGATTAATCGTTTTTTAGCTCGCAGGTCCTTGGTATCCAAAATTGAAGAAGGGCTTTTAGGCAAATCATCTGCCGAACAACTAAAGATCGAAAAGATTCAAAAACAAAAGAAAAGAAGAAAACGAAGAACAAAACTAAAATTAGAATCTGATATCAATCAATAAATTCTACTTAAAAAGATCGGTACAGGAAGTTTAAGAAATTTGGACTCGGCATACCTTCCAAAAATTCAGTTAAACTATTATAATACTAATCCGATCTATGTTCTTCAACGTAGAATTTAATAGATGCGTAGGACGGCTCATTTAAAAAGTGGGAAATTTTCAATGACCAAATTTATACCGGTACAAAACAAATCTGTAGTAACACATCAGGTAGTGATAACATCGACGGTGGAAGTGGAAATGACATGATTCTCGGTGGCGTAGGGTGGGATGACATAGACGGCGGAGCCGGAGATGACATGATTGACGGCGGCGCAGGTATGGATACATGCATTGAGGGTGAGACGGATACCGAGTGTGAGATAGAGTAGTATATTAATTTAAATTAACAAAACGAAGCAATAAACCGGTATCCCTTTTTAAGAATTAGGGATACCGGCAGCTAGTTTAATTTTTTTAATTCCCACATTCATTCACCCCGGATCACTTGGATCATCATGCGCTACAAAAAAAGTGAAAACGGGGTCCAACATAACATAAATTTTCGATTGAACGCACGTATATTTTCATTTCTACTTTTTTTGCGTAAAGTTACTTGATCGATCCTATACCAAATTTAAAAAGGACTCTTCTCTCAATCCAAAATGGCCCTAATATCTCGACTACGAAACCGACTCGAAAATCCTAAGGAAGACATATCGGCAAGTGAAAACTCACTAGGCTTTATGGACGCTTTTTCAATAGGGATTGGCGGTATAGTTGGCGGGGGAATATTCGCCACAATCGGGCTTGCCATTGTGGCTTCAAGGGGTGCAACCTATCTATCGTTTCTAATAGGGGGTGTGGTTGCGCTACTTACAGCTTATTCTTATTTAAGGCTATCCGTAACATACCCTAGTAAAGGTGGTACCATAACTTTCATAAATCGCGCTTTTGGTACGGGGCTATTTACCGGGAGTTTAAACACGCTTCTTGTCATGAGCTATGTCGTTCTTCTTG
>DAOVUC010000119.1 GCA_030632765.1 Candidatus Dadabacteria bacterium | reverse complement strand
CGGCACTAGTTCTTTCTCTTCTTATATTCACTTTCATCTACAACTGGAAAGCCGGGGGTTCACTAACGAAATTTTTTCAGGCAAACCAGTGGTTCCCTTATAACCTTCCTCCTCTTTTTAACAGTATTGGCGGATCTTTTACTCAGATGGTCAACGATCCGTCGACTCTTTTAGGTACAGCATCAATTACCCTTGAAGAGCCGGGCTTCTATTACTCACTGCTCTATTCTTTAATCGTTATAATTTTCGGGATTCTAAGGATTAGACGACGCAAGACTCCCTATATTACAATACAAACCATATCACTTACATTGGTGCAAGTAATACCGCTATTTCTATTGCCATATTTCGTACTACCGTATCTTGGACACAATGGGGTTTTTGACTCAGGTGTGATGAACACAGTAGTTAACTCTCTATTTCCCGAGGCCAATTACGGACACGGACGCGAGTACTGGCGGGCGTTCGGATTCATCCTAGCCTGGCCTCTTTTTATCTGGAACGTTTTTAGTTACCAACCCCTTTGGGGATGGCTTGTAATCAGCGTAATTCAGACCTTCGTAATAATCCCGGCAATGATCTATTTCTGGGGTAAGGGCGCATACTGCGGATGGATATGTTCATGTGGGGCTATGGCTGAGACTCTGGGAGATACACATCGCCACAAAATGCCTCACGGCGCTAAATGGAACCGGGTAAATATGATAGGGCAAGCGATTCTCGTGATAGCGTTTATTATCCTAATAGCCAGAGTAGTCAGCTGGTCAGTGCCGAATACCGCAATCGGGCAAACCCTAAACGGCATATATACTGGCATGCTCTACGATTGGAAACCTTTTGGGATACAGCTTAATTACAAATGGGTAGTGGATCTGATATTTGCCGGAATTATAGGATATGGCCTATACTTTTGGTACAGCGGAAGAGTGTGGTGCAGGTTCATGTGTCCATTGGCGGCACTGATGCATATATATGCAAGATTTAGCCGTTTCAGGATCATCTCTAATAAAAAGAAATGCATTTCTTGTAACGTTTGCACATCCGTTTGCCATCAGGGAATAGATATTATGAACTTTGCCAATAAAGGGCTTCCGATGGACGACCCCGAATGCGTACGCTGCAGCGCATGTGTTCAGTCCTGCCCGACAGGCGTTCTTCAGTTCGGTCAGGTAGACAGAACAGGTGAAGTAATTAAGATCGATGGCTTAGCTGCCTCTCCTGTCATTATGAGAGAGTATATTTCTAAGTAAGATATAACAGACATAGACTTTATTATTCTAATTTCTATTACCTCATAACGCAGGTACTATTAAAACAAATCCGGAATTTATTAACCCTATGACCCCAAGAATTCTAGTAATAATCCCCGCATTCAATGAAGAACAGTCTATCGGTAAAGTCATAAACAACATTCCAAAAGAACTTGTAAGCGAAGTTGTAGTTATAAATAATAATTCGACCGATGGAACTGCGGCAAACGCCACGTCCGCTGGAGCTACAGTTATCAATGAGGTCCGCCGGGGATATGGTTATGCGTGCCTTAGGGGAATTCAATATGCAAAGGACAAAAAAGACCGCCCCGATATTATCGTCTTTTTGGATGGAGACTACTCTGATTATCCAGAAGAAATGAGAGCGCTTGTAAGACCTATTATTAAAGATGATCTGGATATGGTCATAGGATCGCGAACTACCGGCAATTCTGAGAAAGGCGCCCTACTCCCTCAGCAGGTATTTGGTAATTGGCTCGCAATCACATTAATCAGATTACTTTACGGAATGAAATTTACCGATCTCGGACCTTTTAGAGCGATTAAGTTCGACAAACTCCTTCAACTTAACATGACAGACACCACATACGGATGGACTGTGGAGATGCAGGTAAAAGCTGCTAAAGAAAAGTTTAAATGTGCTGAAGTTCCTGTTAGTTACCGAAAGCGAATCGGCGTCTCTAAAATTGCCGGCACACTAAGCGGTAGTATAAAAGCCGGGTATAAAATATTATGGACTATTTTTAAGTATATTTGATAGGACTGACACTTAGCAGAATTAATAAATATAGTTCACCATGCATCTATAGGGTCTGGGATCTAGACTAAACAGCTTCTCGCTCTGTTCTATGTATTGATTATTCTTGACGTATTGATTATTCTCGACATAAACACCAACAACTCTGCCCTCTACTTGAGGGGCAACCTGTACAACATAAGTCTGAATATATGCATCTCCCGTATATGGAGTGTAACGGTCAAGAAGAGCGTAGTAGAAGATTAAGAGAATAATCAGCGATATTATGAAAATTATCCGGAATTTCGCGGTGAATTGAATATTCCGAATCTTCGATTTTAATCTGCTCATAAACTTATTGAGAAAAACAAGATTAGATTTTCTTAATTTTCAACAACAAGAATTCTATAACTCTACCAACCCCAGGGACCGCCCATCCATCCCCACATGTTAGCTTCATCAACCTCATTACTAATAGCGGCGTCCTCTACTTCATTTGCAATTTGCGACTGGGTTAAAAGCCTTTCGTAACGTTGATAGGTCTGTTGATCGCCGGTATATACACATCTGCAATTAGTTGGATCGGCGTACCAGTAAAGCGGTTTATTGTCCTTTACACTAAATAGAACCTTATGAGGTGTAAGGGTGTTAAGGTTTTCGAGCTCTGCAGGTGTTGTGGCAGGAACCATTGTAAAACCTGCAGCGCTTAATAGTTGTTCTTGCTCCTGAGTTTTATTGGCTTGAATAGTTGCACATCCCACAACTGTTATCGATAAAAATAATACAAAAAATAGATTTAGTTTTCTAATCATTTTCATTCTCCTTTAATTGTCAGGGATTAATATCTACAAGCTATTGGCAATTCATTTGGCACTTATTAGTTAAGATAACCTAACATTCTAATTATGAGAATAGAACATCTAATCTATAGAGGTCTTATCTTTATACCATTTAACTGCGGGTCCCAACGTAAGCCCCTGAATCAGTATAGAAAAAACCACCACTACGTAAGTGAGTACTAAAATTATATCCCTGGGAGAATCATCGGGGAGCGATAGGGCCAGCGCAATTGAAACCCCGCCTCTTATTCCGCTCCAAGTCATAATAAGTCCCTTAAGAGAGGGTATACTCCTAAAAAATCTTAAGAATATCAAGGGAAATTCAACGCTTATATACCTTGCCACTATGATAAGCGGTATCACGAAAACGCACCCTATAATATAGGTAATTTCGAAATTGAGCACTAGTACTTCAAGTCCTATTAATACAAATAACACCGCATTTAAGGCTTCATCGATAACTTCCCAAAAATCACGAACATAGCGGCTATGTTTGTGTTTGATGCCAATTGCATCTTTTCTACTTCTAGCCAGAAACAACCCTGCGATAACACTGGTCAACGGACCTGATACTCCTAATAGTTGGGCAAGGGCATATCCTCCTGAAACCAAAGCTAAAGTTATTAGTATAATTACAATATGATTATCCGACCCTTCATAGATTATTCTCACTATCATGAAATGTGCTGTATAACCCAATATAAGCCCTACTAACAGGCCACCTAGAGCTTCCCTCAAGAAAAACTCACCTATTTCAAGCCCGCTCATGGATGTACCTCCTGATGCTATCTTTAACAACAACACGAATAGCACTACAGCTGCAGCATCATTAAACAGCGATTCCCCAGTAAGAATTGTTTCCATGGTATTACCCGCATCAACCCGCTTTAAGATTCTAATTACCACAACGGCATCTATAGGAGAGATAATAGCTCCGAAGAGAATCGCATAAACGATCGGCAGATTAACGCCTAGCTTCGCCAAGAGCCAATGCATTGAAAAGCCTATAAATAAGGAAGATATAACTATCCCAACTGTTGCCAGGTATGCGATGGTCCACTTGTATTCCCTTAATTTCCCAATATCTACCCTCGATGCCGCGGCAAATAAAAGGAAACTCAGCATACCGTTCATAAACAGATGATCGAAATCAGCAGCTATAATGAGGTCTGTCGCCCATTGGGTGTGACCAAACCCGATAAAACTAAGAACGATGAAAACAATAGAGGAAATAAGAGAGGCAAGCATAATCCCGATACTACCGGGGAGCTTGATATAGACTTCATTCAAATAACTGAAGATTGCCGTAAGTGTTATTACTATCGCGAAAACGGTAAAAAGACTCATATAATCTAATATGAAATTACTTTAGTTCCTTAGCCCGCCTTTATAGAATAGTAAACAGACATTATATAAAAGTTAGTGCGTTTTGTACAGGAAACGCTAAGCCTCTTTAGTCATTAAAATTGTGTTTGAATTCATCTTCGCTTGATTAATCTCACCTACTGCTAGAGATATTTCACTTAAGGATTCAAGCAAGCTGTCTATACTGGTTCCAATCAGAACAGATTGTTCTATATCTTCAGGCTGAAAAGAACGCCAAGCTCCGGATTCTCTAAACTCTATCCTATGCATCTTAATTTCCTCAATTATAGATGTTATTTCCACTGTAACATCATTTCCTGAATTAAATTGATTTGATACTTCATCAAAAACGCTGCAGATCCTTTTGTAAAAAGGTTTCATACTGTCTAAGTATAGATGGACAAGCTCACTGTCCATGTTTTCATATATAGTCCTTTTTAAGGTCTCAATGTCAGCATACATTTTCTCTATAGACTCTATAATATGAATGAACTGCTCAGCGTGAAGCTCATCCTGACGTATTATGTATTCCGCATCATGAAGAAGTGATGTGCTAGTCGGCAATGAGGCCGCTAATGGAAGAACCAGATGGTCCACATTATCCCTATCTTTTATATCAAGCATTACGAGCTTGGAAATAATTCGACCAGAAAAATCTATTGATTTTGAGATTTTTTGCTTTAGCAACTTATAAGGGTTCATAGGCCATAGGATATGCTGGACAATCAGACCTATAAATACAGCAGAGAAAAGCGCCAAAAACCTTGTAAATGGGTCATGAATATCTATAGCGGGACCTTTTGTTATTATAATACTAAAGGCAAATAAAAGGCCTGCTTGCAATCCAGCGGCTGATATATCCTTACTGCTGCTGGCGACATACGCCGCCATAAATGTACCAAAGCTATATAGGGACAATACAACCAAAAAATGAGGAGCTACAGCAACCAACAACAAACTGAGAAAGCTTAAGGCTAACCCGCAAAAGACTCCGAGTATTCCATACTTGCTTTTCATATATGCTTGACCTAGATTGGGAATCACGCCAAAGAGAATTGCAAAAAACACCACTTGGCCGCCACCTGGAAGACCAATGGTCACCTCTCCAAACATTAGCAACAAGAAGATTACAACAGTTTTGATTCCCGCAATTGAGCTCTGTTTATCAATACTAAAAAAAGACCTTGCCTTCATTTTTTCTACTTTATTCGTATGAGTAATCCGATTTTCTAACATCTTCCGGTATTCATCTCTATGAAAAATGTTTATAGCTTCTGCAATTCTCCTTATCTTGTTTGATATGTCATCAAGTACTGGGAGCATTGCACCAAAAGCAAGTAAATCATCATAATATTCATCCTCCATGCCCTCTATTTCATGCATCTCTGTGTATAACTCATGGAGTGATGAAATAGAATTCTCAAGCTCTTTATCCTCGTTATTCACAACGTTTTTAGTTCCAATCGATCGGGCTAAGATTGT
>DAOVUC010000070.1 GCA_030632765.1 Candidatus Dadabacteria bacterium | reverse complement strand
GAGACATTATAGTTGCCCTTATTCTGCACATACCGTGTGGGACCGAAGGGGGTCTTACGGCAGGAGTAAAAACCCCATTTTCTCTTAGCACCCTGGCAAAATTAAGAGCGGGCTCCGCATCTCCAATTAACACAGGAATGATAGCGGAATGAGAAGGCAGTACATGAAGCCCTGTATTTTCAATGCCGGATTTAAATTGGTCTACCATATTCCATAGGTGCTCTCTTCGCTCAGGTTCATTCTCTATAATATCGATTGCAGTAAGGGAGGCGGCAAGAGATGCCGGAGGTAGAGAGGTATCGAATATATAGCTCCTAACTCGGTTTCTGATAAAATCAATTAATTCTTTACTTCCCGCAATATAACCACCTAAAGAACCGACAGCCTTTGAAAGAGTTCCCATCACAATCGGCACCCGGTCTTCAACACCGAAATGCTCCGTAGCTCCGCTCCCTCTTTTCCCCAGCACTCCTGTTGCGTGCGCTTCATCAATCATCAACATACAGCCATACTGTTCTGAAATCTCAACCAACTCCGGCAATGGGACAAGGTCCCCGTCCATACTAAACACTGTGTCGGTTACTATGAGTTTCTTACATTTTTTATTCTTATCAGGGTTCAGTAGTTCGAGAACATGATTAAGGTCAAGATGCTTATATACTTTTATTTCAGCCCGCGAGAGCCTGGCTCCGTCAATGATGGAAGCGTGGTTAAGCTCATCGCTGTAGATTATGTCGTCACTTCCAACCAGGGCTGAAATCGTCCCTATATTTGCCAGATACCCCGAGCTAAACAGGATGGAAGACTCAGTGTTCTTAAACTGTGCTATCTTTTCCTCGAGCATTCTATGCAGATCAGAGCTACCGCTCACTAGACGCGACCCGCCAGAGCCAGTGCCGTACTTTTCCAACGCGAGCTTTGCAGACTCAACAACTTTTGGGTCGACACTTAGACCCAGGTAACTGTTTGATCCGAGAAGGACATACCTTTTCCCGTAGATCGTGACTTCAGGAGACTGCCCGGTTTCCAGCTCGGTCAATAAACGGAACAGCCGTTGATCTCGGATTACTTTTAACTCTTCTTTTATCCATTCAAGTGGGTCATGCATAATTTTATAGTTAGAGATCTTAATTTTGCTCAAGACTCTTCAGTTGCCTTTTTAATCGAGCTGTAAGTAACCCGGACGAGCTTCTTTAAATCCTCCATAGGTATACCGACAGGCGGCATGAGAACTACCACATTCCCTAGTGGGCGAAGAAGAACTCCGTTTTCCATAGCATGGTCTGCAACTTTCCACCCGATTTTAGACTCAGGTGCATATGGTTCTTTAGTCTCTTTATCCTCTACAAGCTCAATTCCCACCATAAAGCCTTTACTCCTTACATTGCCAACATGCTTGAGGCCACCGAACTCCTTTAATTCATCTTCTAAAAATTGGACTTTCTCTTGTAACTCTTCAAGCGTGTTGTAGTTTTCAAAAGCCTGCAAGTTTCCCATTGAAGCGGCGCAGGATAGAGGGTTTCCGGCATAGCTGTGTCCATGAAAGAAGGTCTTAAACTCCTCGTAATCACCTAAAAATGCGTCATAAACTTCCTGTGTAGTAATTGTTGCTGAGAGCGGCAGATAACCACCGGTTAATCCCTTTCCGAGAACCAGCATATCAGGGGTAACGTCTTCGTGCTCACAAGCGAACATGCGGCCTGTTCTCCCAAAACCAGTAGCCACCTCGTCAAGAATGAGAAGCACGTCATACTTGTCACAAGATTCTCTTACGCTTTTTAAATAACCCTCAGGAGAGACTATCATGCCACCTGCCGCCTGAACATAGGGCTCTAATATCACCGCCGCTATATCCTCGTGATGTTCAGAAAGTATTTTATCAAGCTCTGTGGCGCACGCAAGATCGCAAGACGGATATGTTTTATTTAAAGGACAGCGGTAGCAGTAATATGATGGGGCACGAAAAGTCTCAAACAAAAGAGGGCCAAACGTAGAATGAAATAAATCAATACCACCCACTGACACAGCGCCCAGGGTATCGCCGTGATAACCGTTCTCTAAACAGACAAACTTTGTCTTCTTTTCGGGACCCCCTTTGTGCCTCCAGTACTGAAAAGCCATTTTAAGAGCGACCTCTACCGCGCTTGCGCCGTCGCCTGAATAAAAAACCTTTTTTAGTCCTTGTGGGCAAAGCTCTATGAGCTCTTTAGCGAGCTCTGCAGCAGGGGGGTTTGTAACTCCAAGCAATGTACTGTGGCTCAGCTTATCGACTTGGTTTTTAATAGCGTTGTCTATCTCAGGGACTTTATGACCGTGTATATTTACCCAGAGCGAAGATACCCCGTCTATATATTTATTGCCCTCAGAATCGATTAAATAAGCCCCTTCCCCTCCCTCTATTACTATAGGGTCTTTCTGCGCGTACTCCTTCATCTGAGTAAAGGGATGCCAAACAAATTCTTTATCGTAAGCACCTAATTTTTTTGTTCGATCGGACATGGTCTAAATTTTGAAATATTCAGATGGAATTAGTTTAATCTTATATCTTCTGTATTACGAGCAAAATCAATTTACATCTGTTCGGACAGGCATCTCAAGGTTATCTAACATCCGCAAATCCTCTTCGGGAGATCGCCCGGGAGTAGCCGGATAATTTCCAAGAATCATCGCGTTTGCTCCGGCAATAAGGCCCATAGCCCGCAAAATTTTAGACTACTGTAACCACTATCATTGTCAACAAAATATACAAGCCCAATTACAGTGTTTAGACCGTGCAAATCTGAAGTTAATAGATTAGAGAGTCGTTTCTAGATTATAATTGAAAAATTGTATACCCTGTTCTTAGAAGGTACTCCAGGAGGTTTTGAACTGTGGCAAAAAAACTAAGAAAATATGGTCTATTTATAAACGGCAAGGAAGTTAACGCTAAAGGTGGAAAAACATACATAAGAGAAAATCCCGCTACAGAGGAACCTTTTGCAGAGATAGCAGAAGCGCAGAAATCAGACATAGACAAAGCTGTCAAAGCCGCAGGCAAGGCATTTGAGAAATGGTCCAAAGTACCTGTGTCTGAGCGGGTTAAATACGTACACAAGATAGCGGAGATACTCGAAAAAAATAGAGAGAAAATTGCCTTAACAAACACCCTGGAGACCGGAAAACCGATTAGAGAGAGCAGGCTCGTTGAATTAGGAGGAGCCATCAAGACACTTCAATACTACGCCAGCATTAGTAATCAATTAAACGGCGAGAGTATCTCGGTTTCAGACGCACAGCTGACTGTAACAATAAGAGAGCCTATAGGGGTTGTCGGACAGATTATCCCCTGGAATTTTCCTCTTTTATTATCATTTTGGAAAATCGCCCCTGCATTAGTGGCAGGCTGCACTATAGTATTAAAACCAGCGGAACACACACCGTGCGGGATATTGGAAGTAGCCGAGCTATGCACGAAAGCGGGACTTCCGGATGGTGTGCTAAATGTAGTTCCCGGGGATGGAGAAGTAGCCGGTCAGGTATTAGTTGAACACCCGGGGGTGGCAAAAGTGGCTTTCACCGGCTCAACACAAGTAGGAAAAATCGTGATGAAAACTGCGGCGGATACTATCAAGCGGGTCTCTCTTGAACTAGGCGGTAAAGCTCCTTGCATAGTGTTTGATGATGCAGAAATCGACAACACGATAGAGGCGACGCTAAGGGGTGGTTTTTTCAATCAAGGTGAGAACTGCACAGCTGTAACACGACTGCTGCTTCACGAAAATATATATGACAAATTCTTGTCTACATTCATCAAAAGAGTTAAAAAGATACGTATAGGAGATCCCTTGAGAGACGATACCGAGCTTGGCTCGGTTATCTCACGTGAGCATTTTGACAACGTTAAATCGTATTTCCAAAAAGGTAAGAAAGAGGGCGGAAAGGTGCTTTCCGGAGGAAAAAGGCCCAGGAAATTTAAGAAGGGTTATTTCTTTGAGCCTACAGTGATTGCCGATGTCGATCCCAAAGCCACAATAGCTTGTGAGGAAATATTTGGCCCTATTGTAGCCGTAATTCCTTTTAAAACCGAAGCAGAAGCTGTAAAGATTGCCAATGACACGGTTTACGGACTAGCAGGAGGTATCTGGACTCAGGACATAAAAAGAGCTCTAAGGGTAGCAAAGAATATAAAAGCAGGCTACTTATGGGTAAACACATACGGGGGAATTATTCCTGAAACGCCGTACGGTGGATTAAAACAGAGCGGAATCGGGAAGGAGCTAGGTAAAGACGGACTTAATATGTACCTGGAGTCAAAAACCGTCAATATATTTATAGGGGATAAAATTCCAGCGTTTTATAAGGGCTAGTTACTGTACTTAGAGATTAGAACGATGATGACTGAAGAAGAATATAATCAGTATATAAGTGATTTTAATGCAGCCTGTGCCGGCGATGGCAGCGCATTTGGTGATTTTTATGACAAATATTATGAGCCGGACGCAGTTTTTGAATATATTCCCAATGCGACAAAAAACGTGGGGAAAGAGGTTACAGTTTCTTTTTGGAAGCATGTGCATGACATAATGCACGAAGAGATCAAAGAACACCGCTCTTTTGTCATTTCCGATACAACTCTTGCTACAGAGGCTCCAATTGATTTTTTTTGCAAAAAAGACCTTGAATGGAACGGAGTAAAACATAAAGCAGGCAGCTCGTTCAGATTACTTATGTCCGCGTTCTATGATATTAACACAGGCGGAAAATTCGAATATGTTCGAGTTTACTCAATATATCATCCCGATTATCAATTAATCCCTATTTAAATAATTCCTCATTACGAAGAATCTTATTGAGCTTGGAACGGGAACACTGTCTTCCAGTCTTTCTTCATATCCACAACTGTCCAGCCGTTTTTATTTGCCTGATCAAGGGCCTTATCGAGACGGCCGATATGGGAATTTCGGTCATAGGCCCACTCGCGTTTTGCGTCTGTATGGTGAACCAGCAGCATGAAACTTGGACCGTTGCCTGCTTGAGTCCATTGGAGCATCTGTAAGTCACCATCAGAATTGCCAAACGCTGCGATGGGGCGGCGACCAATATGGCTGTTGATACCCACGGGCTTACCCTCTTTGTCATCTATGAAATCCACCTCCGCTAAGCGAACCAATACTGGCTTACCGTCACGAATCTCAAACTTGGTCTTAATACTGCTACCCACTACCTGCTCGGGCGGAATGCCGTATACCTGCTCTGTCCAGGGGCGCATGAATTCTATACCTCCCCCTGAAACTATGTATGTCTTAAAGCCGTTGGCGCGTAAATATGCTAGTAGCTCAAGCATCGGCTGATAAATAAGTTCTGTGTAGGGACGGTTGAAACGCGGATGCCTGGCTGTAGAGAGCCACTCTTTTACAGTCCCCTCAAACTCAGCCGTTGTCATTCCGGCATGAGTTGCCATCAGGAGCTCTAGAAGGCCTTCATGCCCACTGGCGGCAAGTGTCTTGTTGTCATTCTCTAGCACAGCCTTGAAAGGCTGCTGAGTTTTCCATTCGGGATTTGCCGGGGCAAGCTCCTTTACACGGTCTTTGACGAAAGCGAGCTGGAAATAAAGCGGCTGCTCAGCCCAAAGAGTACCGTCATTATCGAATGTCGCGATACGCTCCTCCGGCTTAACATACGACTTGCTATTTGGATCAGTTACCTCTTCTACAAAAGTTATAATTGACTGCTTGGCCGGACCATCATTTCAGGACGGCAAAGCGTCTTGTGCATTTAAATTCCCGGCTAAAGTGAAAAATAAGAGAACAAATATATATAGAATTGTTTTCATTTCAACTCTCCTGATATTTCTATAACTATAGTAGCTAAATACTATGCATGGCTATTGGACTTCATGCTCAACAGCCATGCGAGTATATGTAAATTTATTATAGACCGCCTTTATGGTGATCCTGGAGCGTCTTGTAATTGTTCCATTACTTGATCAATCGAGAAGCTTGCAGCCTTTTGTTTTGGAGGGAATTCTTTTAGAGTTGCTAAGAATTTCCCAACATATTGCTGTGCCGGGACTAGTAGGAACACATGATCTATATACCAGTCATAATAAGTATTTGATGTGAGGTTAGCGCGCTCGTAAGGATCGCGTCTTAAATTAAAAAGTAGTGGCAAACGTAGTGGTATAAAAGGATCTGCCCATAGTGCTAAGGTGCCTTTTGTACGCTGTTCCGCAAAAATTAATTTCCAATCCTTAAAGCGTAATGCAGTCAAGTCCCCATCGTCTGAAAAGTAAAAAATTTCTTCTCTAGGACTAACTTCTACTTCTCCAAGAAGTAAAGGTAGTGAGTTATAGCCGTCCAAGTGGACTTTATAATTGCGTCCCCCAATTTTTTTCCCTTTTAAGAGGCCGTTTACCATTTTTTCGATTCTAGTGTGGGGCTGTATGATACTTTCTCTGACCTATTTGAAAGTAGATACTAAAGAGATAATCAAGGGGGTGGCGTTAGGGGTAGTGAGTGTGATAATAAGTTACACGCTCACATTATTAATTATCCCATAAGAAAGGTTGTATTCCCACATTTGTTAAGAACGGTTTCAGCATTCATATGTTTTCCGAATACTAGAAAGGAAGGGATAAAAAATTGTAGTATTGTGAACCGATCGTAAGCATGATATGGACTAAATTAAGTGGCTGAAGTTATTGTCTATTAAAGGAGGGAAATAGGGCAAAAGAAAGATTTCTTACATGCACACAATGTGTGCCGTTCGAAATGACGGGGGGTTGGAATCCCGATCAGGCATTCGGGAATGACATATAAAAAACGAGATTCTGAAATTTAGATGTAATGTTCTAATAAATAGAGACAGTTACCAATGTGTTAGGGCAGATTGGTTGAGCCCATTAGATAGCGGTCGCATTCCCGGGCGGCTTCGCGGCCTTCGTTGATAGCCCAGACTATTAGGCTCTGACCGCGCCTGGCGTCACCTGCGGCAAATACGCCCTCTATACTGGTCATATATTTGCCGTATTCAGCTTTAGTATTCGAGCGGTCATCACGTTCAATATTGAGCTGGTCTAAAACAGCATCTTCAGGTCCAAGGAATCCAAGCGCTAAAAGCACCAGATCTGCAGGCCACACTTCTTCAGAACCAGGCACCTCTTTAAAAGAAGGGCGTCCGTTATCTCGTTGATGCCATTCTATCTTAACCGTACGGAGTTCTTTTACGTTGCCATTCTCGTCGCCTACAAATTTTGTAGTCAGAACCTGATATTTTCTAGGGTCTTCTCCAAAAACCGCCATAGCTTCTTCCTGACCGTAGCTCAGGCTGTAAACCTTGGGCCACTGAGGCCAGGGGTTATCAGGGGCGCGCTCGAGCGGTGGAGTGGGCAAGATTTCAAACTGCAATAAACTTTTACAGCCGTGGCGCATAGTAGTGGCAACACAGTCGGTCCCTGTATCGCCTCCGCCAAGAACAATCACGTTTTTATCTTTAGCCGAAATATAGTTTCCATCTTCTAAGTTGCTGTCCAGCAAGCTCTTGGTATTGGCTGTAAGAAACTCCATTGCAAAGTGAATTCCCTTAAGCGCTCTACCTTCAATCGGTAAATCACGGGGTTTTGTAGCCCCGGTACATATAACAACGGCATCAAAATCGTCTACAAGCTTTTCCGATGGATAGTCTTTTCCTATCTCGGTATTGGTCACAAATTGGACCCCTTCTTCTTTTAGTAGATCCACCCT
>DAOVUC010000026.1 GCA_030632765.1 Candidatus Dadabacteria bacterium | reverse complement strand
AACTTGTCTGCCCACCGCGTAGCTGTGATTTTTGTTTCTTTTGATCACTAAAAAGAAGTGGACAGTGTCGACTCCCAAACTATTTCTTCGAAACTCTGGAGCCTGTTAGAAATTAAATGCCCACCGCGTAGCTGTGCCCAGCGTGTAGCTGTGACCTCTTAGGCACAAACAACCCCCGTCATTTCGACCAACGGGAGAAATCTGTCTTTATTGTTTTGTCTTTACTTTTTGTTTTGTACTTGTCTTTCATTTCCGACATTACAGCAATGGCGTTAAAAAAATCAATTACGAAGGCGTTAAAAATCTTTTACGGGCTGCGGTGGAATTAAAAGATTTAGCCGTAGTGATTTATTTTTAGCCATTTCTGTGCAGTCGGTGATTTTTGCTACTTTTCATCTAGGAAAAGTAGGCAGATAGCATCTGCTTACATACTATTTCTTCCAAACTCCATAGCCTATTAGAGCTTGTCCGCCCAGCGCGTAGCTGTGCCCTCTGCGTGAAAGTGCCCTCTCACATCAGATTTCAATTTGACTCTCCGTATTTTGAAAATTATTAAGTTCTTATCCACACAAAGGAAGGATAAGAAATTATATAACAGCATGTGTCGCACTTAAGTTGTAATTCCCTTTTTTTCCTTTAACATAATTATATCAAAAAGTGGAGACAATTAATGCGCAAATACTTAACTATTTCAGTCCTCGTTTTCACAATCCTTATTAATGTTCGAACGGCCAGTACTCTTGCTATCGCAGAGGACATTAAGAAAACCGGCATAGAGGTAGCGTTGCAGGAAACTGAGAAGGAAGAAACTAAATCCAATTCTAAAATAACTTTAAAAGAAATTCTGAAGAAATACTATCAAGCTATAGGCGGCCCCAAGGCTTGGCAGGCCGTGGATTCATATAAATTTGCTGGAAGCATGTATACAAAGGAAACTACATTTAAAACTGCCGCGGTTTTTATGCGCCCTGATTTATGTAGGCTCGATTTCCAGGCAGGCAATTTGTATTTCATGGAGTCTTTTGACGGCAAAATACCATGGCAGATGAATCCCGGAAGAGGAAATAGGGCAGAAATCCTTAAAGGAAAAAGAGCTAAGGAAATGATAGATACATGCGACTTTGAAGGTCCTCTGATCAATCATAAGCAAAAAGGACATAAGATTAAGTATCTGGGCAAAGAAAAGATAGAAGACAGATGGGGATATGTGCTAGAAGTACAATTTAAAACCGGAAATACAGACACTTATTATCTTGATACTAAAACATTTCTTCCGTTTATGGTAAAAGGAAAAACTATCATTCAGGATCAAATAGTTAATACAACAATAAATATAAGCGAATACATAGAAATCGGTGATATTATAATAGCTTTTTCTTATGAATTCCTGGTCGACGGCAACCCCTCCCCCGAGATTCTAAAAATCAAGACTATCCAGCTCAACTCTGAGATTGACGACACTATTTTCAAACTACCTAAACGCCCCCAGGACATGCGCTAGGATTTAAATCCGTATTTTTCCCAGTTGCGTAGCACTTTTTCCTGTATTTCGGGCGGCACATTGTATTTAAAACCCGAAATTTTACTACGGTCAAACTCCGGAAGAAGTGCGTTAAATATTACTTTTGTGCTGCTCATGTCCTTTTTCTCAGCGGCGTTTAAGTAATGAAGAAGCGGCAGAGTCTTTTGGTGGTCGTAATAATGAGCGTCTTTCTGAGGATGACATCTTGTAGAGAATGCCCACATTACTTGCTCCGCATCACTCGGGTCTATGTCATCATCTACCAGCATTACTTTTGGAATATCTACTCCAGGCTTGCTTCTGAAAATTATCTCTTTTGCCTCGCGAGTAAGTTCATGTGTCTCCTGATATGATTTGCACGCTCTGTGAACTGTCACAATAAGCCAGTGAACCGCGCTTTCAAAAAGGAGAAAACAGGCAGTAGCGGGAAAATTATGTTTTCTCAGCTCAGCCATAATAGCAGCCGAGTACATAGTACCGCAGCAGGTCTGCGTATCCTCAACCGGAACGCCTGCATATACAACGGGGAGTATCGGATTATTTCTATAAGTAATGGCGCTTATGTTATAAATAGGCTGAGGGGTATCGTGCTCTCCCATATAGCCCGCAAACTCGCCCATTGGCCCTTCTTCTTCAGTCTCCATATTAGATATAGTGCCTTCGATTACAATCTCACTCCCAGCCGGGACAAGAAGATCCACAGTTTTACATTTGACCACATCCGCCGGCTCACCAAAATGAGCGCCCATCACGTTTACCTCGCTTATGTCCTTAGGCAGAGGCATGCCTGAGAAAAACGGAACTGCCGGAGGCGCACCGAGCACTAAAGCAAACGGGGTCGGCTCCCCTTTGTCCTTCCACATTTGATGAATTATTCCCAGATGCTGTTGGGGAGGAATCAAGCCTGTCATGCGGTCTTTAGATAGGAGCATGATGCGGTTTATAGACCAGTTAGTCCAGGATTTGTCGGGAGTGTCTACAACAACAGTGCCCCAGGTGTTAATGTAGCGACCGCCGTCGCCACGATGAATAAACGGCACAGGGAACTGCATCAAATCAATATCGTCACCAGTTAAAATATTCTCATGATACGCGCCGCTATCTACAACTCTTGGCGGGGTACCTTCTTTGGCGATTGCATCAGCTATAGAGTTTACTATCTCCTCTGCGCCAGTTCCCGGCGGAAAGCCAAGTGATGTGGCAATACGGGAGAGCCTGAGCCCCTTCTGCGCGCTCAAACCCCCTGAGCCTCCGAGCACCCTGAACCCGTCCTCTATATCCTTTATATTGTTAAAAAGCGGAGCCGGGGCTCTAAGGTCGTAAGCCCGTCTTATTATAGCGCCAATCTCAAGGTTCCAGTCCACCTCAACGTCAATTTCCTGAAGCTCGCCAAGACTGTCAAGAATAGCTAAATACTCGCGCAAGTCTTTTAATTGTTTCATTGGCCTTCCTCCGGCAATTCAGCGCATATAACAAATGCTCATATTCTAAATCGCCAACTTATACCAATATATAATATGCTCCAATCCCAATCAAGTACTCTGAAGAGAGATTGTGATCAGCAACGTATATAGATTACGTGAATAGATTTAGGAAAGTTATATGGATGATTCAAATCATTGGCAAACGTCTCAAATCACTTCTCAAGAAGCATCCTGGAAGGTTTAGGCACTTTCTTAAGATTGAGTTCATGATTATCTACAATATTGACTTTAATATGCTCCATAGCTTCCTCTATGGAGTCTGTTACAAAAAATAGATCAATGTCACTTGGACTAATAGTCTCTTTTTCGACCATATGCTCGAGCAGCTCCATTAGTGGATCAAAATACTCTTTCCCGAATAGAATAACCGGGAAGTTATATATCTTTTTAGTCTGTATAAGTGTGATGGTTTCAAAGAGCTCATCCATCGTTCCCGCCCCTCCGGGCATAATGATAAAGGCGTAAGAATATTTAAGGAGCATCACCTTTCTTACAAAGAAGTAATTGAAGTTAATCATGACATCCAGATACGGATTGGGTTCCTGCTCAAAGGGGAGAATAATGTTGCATCCGATTGAGGTACCTCCTGCTTCATGCGCTCCACGGTTTGCAGCCTCCATAATCCCGGGCCCGCCTCCTGTCATAACACCAAAACCCATATTGACAAGCTCACCGCCCACTTTAACCGCGTTTTGGTAATAGGGGCTGTCTTCCTCAGTCCTGGCAGAGCCGAACACGGTTACCAACGGACCTACAAAATGTAAAGAACGGAACCCGTAGAGGAACCCCCACATAACACGGAGCAGAAATCCGAACTCACGAAGCCTCGAATGAGGCCCTTCTAAAAAGACCCTCTCCTCCATCTCCTCTTCGGTATGCGGTTTTTTTCTTAAAAGGTTAGTAATCCACTCAAACACAGTAATCCCCCTATCTGTAGTTAGTTGAAAGATTATTATACCTATTAATTGGGATGGAAAATCTCAATATACGATTCTGTTTTAAAACAAGATTGTTTAAGTGGACTATACACCCAGTTTCTCAGCAAGGTCCAAAATATCACGGGCGACAATATCAAAGGGCATATCCTGGGTTTCGTCCGTTTTTCCATCAGGTCCAAACTCAAGCGGGCGGGATATGTAAGCCGTTTTAAGTCCAAGAGCGCTTGCAGCTTCAAGGTCGTCCCTGTGAGCAGCAGCCATCATTATCTCTTTAGGCTCCAGATCAAGAAGTGACGCGGCGGTGAGGTAGACCTCTTTATCAGGCTTGTAATGCTTTGCCAATTCCGAAGATAGAATGCAGTCCCACAGAAGCCCTGAGTGTTTTGCCATATTAACTAATAAAGAGATATTGCCGTTTGATAGTGTAGTGACTATATATTTCTCTTTTAATCTCAAAAGCCCCTCTACTGAATCCGGCCAGGGCGAAAGTCTGTGCCACGCTTTGTTGAGGTGAACTTTCTCATCCTCTGTTAGTTCCGTAATATTAAACTCGTCCAGGAGCCGCTCCAGCACCATTCGGTGAAGCTCATCTATGCTCGCCCAGGGAATCTCACCCCTTCTAACCTGGTCCATTGCGGGTGCGTACCCTCCCCTCCATTTATTCGCAAAAGCCGCCCAGTCGGCGCTTACCCCTTTTGACTCTCCAAGCTCGGTGCATTCTCTTATTATAGAGGTGCGCCAGTCGACAACGGTGCCGAAGACATCAAAAGTTAAAGCTTTTATTGAGGAGAAGTCTTTATTCATGGCAATGTTATAAGCAAATTATGTAGCAGACCTGGCTTTTTCCTCCGCTCTGGCAGTGAATTTCTCCGCGTTCACGATAAACCTACCGTGAGTGCCTCTGGATATTTCATCCACCCCGTCGTGAGCGACTATTGAAAAGACGAGCCTCTTTCCGTCTACTTCAATTACCTCTCCCTTTACATTCACTGTCAGCCCCGGAGGAGTAGCGGCCGTATGGCTGAGATTCACATCAATCCCGACTGATTGCTCTCTCGGAAAGTCTATATGCTCGTTTATGAACCTTATGCATGCCCATTCAAAAAGCGCAATCATAAACCCGGTTGCGAAAACCTTTGGCATTATACTCATTTCCTCAGACTCGGGATAAATATATGGCACAGTTTTAGACTCAGGAACTGTGTAATTGAATTCAAACGTAAGACCGGGCTTCAGTGTTTCATACATTTCTATCCTCCTTGAGTTATAGAATACATAATCTAATATAGCTTTAGTAATATAAATATAAAATCTAAAATGTCCCGTTGACATCTCTTGCTGTATATGAGACCATGTTTTTAGAGGACAAAAATGCTAAAAACTCCTGAAGAATTTGAAGCAAGCCTGCGAGAGCTGCACCCCACTGTTTATATAAAGGGAAACAAGGTGGAGAGCGTCGTTGACGAGCCTCTGCTCAGGCCCGGCATAAATGCTATATCCGTAACATACGAATATGCCCTTCTCCCTGAACATTCTGAAACCATGACCGCTGTATCTCATGTTACGGGGAAAAGAGTTAACCGCCTGCTGCATATAAATACCAACCAGGACGATCTTCTAAAGAAGCTCGAGATGACAAGGCTTCTTTGCAGGGAAACAGGATGCGCGCAGCGCTATCTCTGCCACGACGCGCTTAATGCTCTCTATGAAAACACGAACAATACTGATCTTAAATACGGCACAGACTATCATGTGAAATTTTTAAACTATCTCGAGCGTGTGCAAGACGAAGACTTGACCATGTGCGTCGCCATGACTGACGCCAAGGGAGATAGAACCAAGCGCCCGCACGAGCAGCATGATCCTGATCTCTATTTACGTATGGTTGAGAGGAATGAAGAGGGGATTGTTGTAAGGGGGATTAAAGCAATCGTAACCGGGGCCCCATATACTCATGAAATATTAGTGCTGCCGACTAGAAATATGACATTTCAGGATAAGGACTATGCGATTTCTTTTGCGATTCCTATAGACGCCCCCGGCGTTGAGCTTGTGTCCCGCCAGGCGGGAAGGCCGGGAGATTCAGGCGCGCCGCTTACTTCCAGATACGGTCAGGCCACAGCTCAAATACTTTTTGATGATGTATTTATCCCGTGGGAAAGAGTGTTCCTGGGGGGAGAGTGGGATTTCGCCGGCTCGCTCACAGAGTCATTTGCGACCCATCATAGAGTGAGCTGTATCGGGGCGCGTGCCGGTATGGGCGATATGCTCATAGGCGCAACCGCGGCTCTTGCCGAGGCAAACGGTCTTGACCCGCAAAAGACAGGGCACATAAGGGACAAAATTGCCGATCTAATAAAATATGTTGAGTCATTTTACGCATGCGGCGTAACCGCAGCCGTATTCGGAAACGAAACAACCGCGGGCAATTTTATCCCCGATCCGATTTACTCTAATATAGGAAAGCTGATGCAGGGCACACATATTTACGATATGTTCAGAATAGTGCACGACACCTCAGGCGGCATACTCGTATCGTCCCCCTACCCTGAGGATATGGAAACCCCAGATATTGGAGAGAGGTTAAACCGTTATTTACAGGGACGTGAGGACATCCCCACGGATTATAGAATTTCAGTTGCAAGGCTACTAGAAGATATCACCGCTTCATATCAGGGCGGCTGGTATTCGGTGATTAGCATCTCCGGCGGCGGCTCCCCGGAGGCCACGAGACTGGAGATAATGCGCAAGTACGACATCGAAGAGCGTAAATCACTTATAGAAAAAATATCCGGGGTTTAAAGATATAAGTAAGTAGAGGCTGTCTATACTGCCCCCCCTTTTGTCAACCCAGTTTTAAGTTGAAATTATGCACAAAGCAACCTAGCCATTACAATGACCTCTTATATAGGGTGTCTGTCCAAAATCTAACTTATACTATGGACTTATTTTAGGGTGGTAGGTCATCTCCCCTTTCCTAAAGGAGGAGAACAGCAAGTTAATCACGTACTAATTATCCTCTACTTCATATGCCCTCTTCTCGCCGTTTACCTTGTGGACGAGAGCCTGATATACCCTAAAATCTCCGTCACTTTCGCCAACCAGCAAGTCCACGTCATACAAATTACCGCTAGAATCCGTGAAATCGGCACAACTTACGTAAAAGTCTCCCTTTTTCACTATCCCGCTGTGAAGCCCCTTAAAGGTAAGTCCCTTAACCTTGCCGTCGCCGGAATCATATATAACATACCCTTCGCTGATTGTGTTTTCAGTAACATGGGCGTTCATCGCCGCCACAACATCGGTTCTGGTCTTGCCCTGTATGCCGGGGTCGTCAGCCGCAAACGCCGGATGGGTTAATCCGATGAAAAGTATTAATGTAATTAGACGCAACGAGTGTGTCATATCAAGGTGCCTCCTAAACTTTCTTTAATGTTATATAACCTAATGATTTTTGCTTGGGATGCAATTGATTTGTTTCTGATTCACTACTTACGAGTATAAAGTTATTAAATTTAATCAAGAGATCATTAGAATGACTAGTTGGCTTTGTTTGTACTTTCTACCTGCAAGTCATCTTCATTTTAAATAACGCTGTTTGATTAGGATTCTTTTTACTATAAAGGGCAAGAAATTTGTAGAGAAATTATGTTAAAATAGAGATAGAATCATGTCTGATATAAATGATAGTGCGGAATCTAAAAAACAAGAGCACTGCTTTGAATGCCCGGCCGGGTTTGAAGAGTGTCTAGAGTGCGGCGCTTGCGATCATTGTGAGCACGACGCTGCGCTTGATGAGAACGAGCTCCCCCCAAACTGGCTCAGATTTATAGAAAATAACAAAGGCTCATAAAACTGAAGTTCATAAAACTATGGAATTAACTTTAGAAAGTAACCCTTTCAACATTACTGATTAATACTAGCAAATAAATCACCTTAATATTCAGCAGATAAAAAAAAGCGGCACCCCTCACCGCTATATAATACGTGTACAAGATTGAAACTGGATGTAAAAATAGAAAAACAAAAGCAAAAACAGTCTTAACTGACCCTACTTCTTATATTTATCAATATATACTTGACACAAATAATGCATTCTTTAGTGTTCATACGACAAGTATAACAAATGGCATATCTATAGAATCAAGTTAGTTGTTCTTTTTTAAATCTTGTAGAATTTCTCTTTCCTGAGCTGCTCTTGATTCAAAATCCTGAAGTGGTGTTACCTCCCACTCCATTGCGCCCCATACAGGTAGTGAACGCACTGTACGATCGACATCGTCGTGAGAATCCGCCTCAATAATGAATACAAAAGAGCGCTCGCCTATCGGTACTCCACCAACAATAGCCCCATCGCTTTCTAATTCTTCAAGATCACTAAACGCGGGAAGGACTACATTTTCTAAAATCTCAATGGCTTCATCCGCGGAAAAAAAGCCCACACCTTCAGTTCCTGTTACTAGGTATTTCATTAAACATTCTCCCTCTTATGGCAAATTTTCAAATTATACAAAAAGTAATTCTACCATATTAATTTGAGACCCATGATTTTACATAATATTACAGCTTAGTATACGGGAAATCTCTATATTGAGCTCGACTAGAGAGTTATCATTCTTCCATTGAGCCTATAAAATTGGAACAAAAAAATGCTGCTTAAGCCATATAAGCTTAAGCAGCACAATTATGCCGCATATGGGGTTGCCCGTCCCCTTGTCTTTTTTTAACTACAGCTGTCTTTTTTTAACCGCGGCCAAGGAATTTGATTTCGAAATTTGTCGTTCGATACTCTACTAGTATATAAAACAATATTTAGCACCAAAATATTCCCGAAATTTACAAACTTTTTTAGTTAGCACAAAAAATTGTGGAAATGCATGTATTTATATAGAGCCAGACAAGATAATTATATAAAGGTAGAGGATTAGTTTAAGTGGGTATAAATCTGAATAAATTCCAACACCCTACCCCTGAATCCAAGATGGCGGTAGGTGGAGGGAACGGACCAAGGATAGGAATGTTGGATTAGCTAATCAAAAAAACTAAATTCTTCTGATAACTACTAAATCTCTATATTAGATTAAATTATCGGGATCAAAATTGCAAATTAATCTTAAACGGTCCAACTATGCTTCTCATATATAAACGGTTATTAGAGTGAAAATATTCCCAGAAATTTAAACAATTGATTTTTCCCGCCTACTAAAAAAGTTTACTTGTAAAACTGCGAATTACAACTATTAATTTGTACAAAATAGAAATAGACGCGTTTTCGATTTTCGTTGCCACTTCTATTTATGAGCTTTGCGTTTATTTTCAGATTTTATACAAGCCTCTCCCGCATCTTCTCAAGACTAATGCGGTAATGATCTCCATACAGCTTGTGTTTTTCGTCTTCTAGGAGCTCCTCAAGCCTGTGCGAAATCATGGTCTTTTTATCCTTGGGGAAATCAGCCAGGCTTTGGTCACAAAGAAATACAGCCACATAACAAGCTATCTTGTCACCGCCGTCTATAAAAATATCACTCAGCATCTTTATCGACCCCGTGGAGCTAGATTCTCCCAGCACGAACACGCACGCCTCCTGCCATATGTGTGAGCGGTCCTCAAATATCTTTTTAAGGTTGTGCCAGTTTAGGTCGGTAAATCCCCAAACTAGGTCCTCCGCCTCCCGGTAGTCTTTCTCGTACCAATTCTCCCCGGGGTGCATATTTCCATTTGCTGTGTTTTCCTTAATATGTTTGTCCAACAGCTCAGTTGCGTCCAAGTTAGCCATAATGTGCTCCGTCTTTAGAATAAAGAATATAAAGTAGAACTATTGTACACAATTTCCATATTATATTAACGGAGCTTGTCTCAAATTATCGTAACTAGATTGGATTACGGAACTATGATACACGTCTGATCACCATCAAAATCCGTATCCGGTAAATTGTAGATCAGAAACTCAAGCCTGTTCACAGGAATCAAAGCTACCGCATCGAATATTGCAGGCTTATTATCCGCACTGCCGATTTCAAGGCTAAGAGTGATATCCCCGGCTTCAGTTACGTTAGGAACTATACATAAAAACAAATTCTGAAACTGTGTTGTCCCGTTTGCAATATCGAAATCATTAATTATTGTTGTCTGATCAACTGAGGCTGTAAACGGGTTTCCATTTAAGTTAATAGTAAACTCGGCCTGGTTAGTTGCACCGGCATTGGGCACATAAGTTGTAGATACGAGGAACATATTTGTGTTTTTAGCAACCATTCCTTGGACTAATTTCTGATTGAACCCCTGATTAAATAAAGTACTATTCAGATCCAGACCCGACCCGAAGACCTCTTCAAGAAATATCTGTCCTCCCAGCCAACCGTTATCTTCATCGAGAGTCCCTTCAATATTTGGGAATTCAAAGTTAGGAAACCCATCGTCCTGCAGAATACCTTTTTCATTATCGATTGTAAGCTCAGCATCAATAGGCAACCTTTCTATCCTCACCGCATCCGCAATTACAAACTCATTTGCATCATCATTAAGTGTCACAGTTAGTTTATTACTAGTAACATTGATTAATCCGAGCGTTTCCCAAGATACTCCCGCATCCTGAAAATCATCAGGGGCCAATTCCTGATTGATCAAAACATTCAGTGGAGCTCCGCCATCAGCAATTGAGAACGGTGCATTTGAAGCCCTATCTTGACTCGGATCCCAAGTTGTTGAAACATGATAAGTCCCATTGGGCAGGTCAGTGAAACTCCATGTTGCAGTATTCCCCTCACCCGCAGGGCTAAAGTCTATATCTCCGTTAAGCCCCTGCCCTCCTACAGCTTGGTTAGTAAAACCCGGGGCGCTATAATGCGGATCGCCGTCATCAATTTTTTCGTCTGAACCGTTATGTACCACTATGTTTTCAATGGCAACCGTATTGAACAAAGTATTATCGCCTATCATTATAGTAGTATCACCCTGCAGCGGTCCCAGAGCTCCCTGGAAAAGGGAACTCTCCTTTTTTACACTCGCGGGCATACCCACCGCATCGATAATGAAAACATCGTTTCCACCCGTGCTAGGGTCAAACACGTGCCCATCGGCAGCGTAAGCAAAAATATTCCAAATAGAATTTTCTTAAGGTTTATTTTGTAGGTAATGTTTTTCACTCCATTCTCCATTAGTAGTTTGTTTAGATGTAATTACTTATATACATATTATAGTATACCCAAAACATTATCTTGTATTATCAATGTGGATTCAAGCACTCAGCGCCCGCATTTATAATAGTTTTAACAACTTACTACTCACTCGGCGTTTTTAATATAATAATGGATTTCTAAATCTCAGTGGACAGTCGGTGTGCATACACTTGAATGAGAAAGACATATATGATTATAATAGTTTTAACAACTTACTACTCACTCGGCGTTTTTAATATAATAATGGATTTCTAAATCTCAGTGGACAGTCGGTGTGCATACACTTGAATGAGAAAGACATATATGATTATAATAGTTT
>DAOVUC010000040.1 GCA_030632765.1 Candidatus Dadabacteria bacterium | reverse complement strand
GATTGCAAACAATATGATGAAACTTGTAAAATGGCATAGAAAAGTTATAAATGGTGGAAAGTCTACAGTATATATAGAAGGGAATTTGAGAGATATAATTGGTCAATTAGCGTAGTAATTTTTTGAATCCATTTCATTGTATATTGATCTAATTCAGTAGAAGATGGATATGCCTGAGAAAACTATAGTAAAAGACCTGATGCTGTATCCGGTTTCCCCCTCAGTACTTTATTTTGTTGAGTTGACCGGGACCAAGTGCAAGATTATCAAAAATAATGGTAACAAGCTCTACTGCGCGAAATATCCGCTGATTAAGGGGCTATTCAGAAAGGACGTAGATGAAACTAAGAAATACGGAAGAGTAATCTGCGATAAAGTGGCAGAGAAATTGGATAACTTTGGCTTTTTTACATCCGATGAGCGCCCTGAATACGGGATATCATATGGTATAACTGAACAAGAGTACGCGTATATGTTTGAGCAAGTCGGGGCTAAAGAAGATGAGCACCTGGTTGCAATGTTCGCGTATCCGGAAAGGGAGGCTCTTGAGTCAAAAATCTTTTTTGAAAAACTGCTTAGAAAAACTTACTTCACCTACATTTTAGATGAGAAAACCTATAGAATGCTTTTTGGTACATCGTGAGTTTATTACTCTTGGATTAAGAAGATTAATCTTAATTGATTGAAAGACTATGGGGCGCAGCCTTGGTTGGTATCCTTGATTAAGTTTATAAGCGCCTGCGCGCATGCATTAAATTCATCTTCTGTCAATGTCACTTAGGCGGCTTGACCATTCTGACAAAAACACTTAATTCTATTCATAAAAACTATACTTGCAGAAATATATATTTGGGAGAACAGGAAAAATTTAAGTATAATATTCAAACTTTTTTAAGCGGTGAACCGGAGTCTCTTGATGTTTAAATCACATATATTCAGAGCAGTGGTAGAAAATTTTATTGTTGCTGTAGTTGCCTACCTTTTGGGCTATTACTTCACCGCTATGTTTCATCTGGGCACTGCTGAAGTAGGCGGTTTGTGGGCTGTCATATCCGGTGTTTTCGTTATGGCCGATAAAGAGTCATTAACATTTAATTCTGCCAGAATGAGGGTAAGGGCCTCCTTCCTCGGATGTTTAGTCAGTGGTGTTTATCTCTATTTCTTTCCTTTTACAGTTGTCGGTTTTGCCATTTGTATAGCAATCGGTGTTTTCCTTTGCCATATTTCTCGTATTCCTGACCATATTAAAACAATAAGTATTACTATATCAGTTGTGATTATCATCTCTGTGGTTAATCATAGTATCGGTCCCGTAGCGAACGCTGGGCTCAGGTTTGCTGAATCAGTAATCGGGTCACTTGTAGCCGTAGCAGTAGCATTAGCCGGCATATATATTTATCGTTTGAAAAAATCAGAATAGCCAAAATTTATCTGAGAAATACCATGAGTTTATATAAGATATGAGTTTATATAAGAAAGGGAGCCTCATTTTTTAAGAAGGGCTCCCTTTTATTTTTATCTATTTTAGATTTAATAGCCCGTTGGCTATTTATTATGTGAGTGTACGTTCCGACTCACCAATTGTTTTAAGCATCATAAGTGAACTGCATTGTAAGGTGGACTATCACTTGTTCCCATTATTAATGCCTCCACTATTATTATAGGGGATATTTGGGTCTCAAGTCAAGAGGTTTTTTTACGGAGGAGAGCCTAAGTCTTAATACAAAAGGACTGGGTTTTTTGGCTGATTTTATGTGATAATAGTTTCCAGAGGCTGCTTGATAATTTGGGGTTCGATTCTAACATTTCTGGAGGAGCAATAATGAAAACCAGAGTAGCTATAGCCCGGGAAGCCAACCGTGATCTTGAGATTGGTTATGTTGTAAAGGAGCTTCCCGAAATTGTAGCTTCTAACTTTAACGCTGACATGGACAGGGTGGGCATTTCAGGGCATTCAATGGGTGGTTACGGCGCTCTAGTTCTCGGGCTTAGAAATCCGGATCTCTATAAATCTATATCGGCTTTCTCCCCAATTGGCGCTCCATCATTATGTTCTTGGGGACAAAAGGCGTTTACCGCTTATCTGGGAGAGGATAGAGAGCTTTGGAAAGAGTACGACGCGTCTGAGCTTGTGAGGAGAGTCAGAAGAAATGATATTGTCCTGGTTGATCAGGGGACTGAGGATGAGTTTTTGATGGATCAGCTAAGGCTTGACTCTCTAGTAGGAGCGTGCCATGAAAAAAATTTTCCGCTAAAGATAAGGATGCAGCGGGATTATGACCACAGTTATTATTTTATTGCCTCTTTTATCAAAGACCATATCGAATTTCATGCCGAGAACTTTGATAAACTTTGATTTGTCGGTTTGGTTTATTAGCAAGTTCTTTTTTTTATCACGTTGTAGAATGCTAGGCTTTAATCCTAAGCGGCTCCATTTGCTGTATGGGCGCTATGTAATTTCTTGTCTAGATTGAAACTAGCAAATTAGAATGCGGGGAATGTATGAGTAAATCTATTCATGAACATCATTTTAAAAGGACCGTGGCCGGGGTAATAGGGAACGTGCTTGAATGGTACGACTTTGCAGTGTTTGGATATTTTGCGCCTATAATAGCATCGCAGTTTTTCCCGGAGGATGACCCTGTCGCGGGTCTTATAAACGCGTTTGGAGTATTTGCCGCAGGCTACTTGATGAGACCCCTGGGCGGCGTAGTGTTTGGTTATATTGGGGATAAGCTAGGGCGGAAAAGAGCGCTTGGAATGTCAGTGATGTTAATGGTCATACCGACTACATTGCTTGGACTATTGCCGACCCATGCTCAGGTTGGAATCGTGGCCCCGATAATGCTCCTTATCTTACGACTGGTGCAGGGGTTCTCTGTGGGGGGAGAGCTGATTGGCTCAATCTCATATTTAACTGAAGTTGCCCCTCCCGGTAGACGCGGTTTTCTTGGGAGTTTCGCCTTTTTCGGTGCGGTCGGGGGAGTCCTGCTTGGTTCGTTAGTGGCTACATTGGCCCACTTGTTTTTAGACGCGGAATTTCTTCAAACATGGGGATGGCGCATACCGTTTCTGTTCGGATTCTTAGTTGGCGTTTTTGGGTTGTGGATGCGCAAGGGACTTGCTGAAAGCCCTGATTTTGAAAGAGAAAAAGCAAAAGGCTCCATGGATAAAAACCCTGTTGCGGAGGTAATTAAAAAGATGCCGCTTCGTATCATTCATCTGGTAGCGTTGATCGTGGTAAACGCGGGGGGATTTTATACTATATTTGTCTGGTGGCCTACGTATCTTACCAAAATAATAAAACCCTCGATTGATCATGCCTTTACCGCAAACACTATATCGATGATAGTCTTCATGCTGCTCCTGCCACTGTTCGGCTGGCTGTCAGACCGTCTGGGAAGAAAGAGACTTATGATGACCGGGCTCCTGGGATTTGTGATATTTACATATCCTCTTTTTTTATGGACAGATCAGGGAGTGTTTAGCCATGCGATTATTACCCAGCTTGTGTTTGCCTTTTTCCTGAGTTTAAGCTCAGGCCCTCTTGCCGCAACGATGGTTGAAATGTTCCCTATACGCATGAGGTTTAGCGGGATCGCACTTGGATATAATGTTGCTCAGTCGCTTTTTGGCGGAACCGCGCCCCTTATTTGCACCTGGCTCATATCTGAGACCGCTGATATCACCTCTCCCGCATATTTTATAACCTCCCTGGGAGTGGTGAGCTTAATAGCAGCATTCAAACTGAACTCTAAATACGGAGATAGCGCAGTTTATAAATAGCATGTATTATTTATAAACAGTTTGTTGCAATGAATAGTTAAAGTAAATTCTAGATAGGCAAATATCAAGAATTAGTCTTATAATGGTCGGATGTTATTGAAAATCAGAATGAATTAGCATGATTTAAAACTGAAGATAGTGTTACATTCCTTTCATAAGAATCAGGTTAGCATGTGTAGAGCGATGCCTGTCCTGAACAATACCCTGATACTCGGGTGAGTTGTACCATTTCATTGCCTGATCTTCATCGGGGAATTTGAGAATAACTGTGCCCTGATGAGGCCATTCTCCCTCTATTATCTTTACCTCACGGTCTATTGCTGTTACCTCACCGCCGTACTGTTGTAGGATCGGCATGAAACCTGATCTGTATTTTTCATATCCCTCGGGATCATGAACATTTACCTGTGCAATAAAATATACTGGCATAGGGACTACCTCCTTTTAATGGACTAACTTTGTTTATTCCCTGCATCTTTACCCGTTACCTGACATCTTCTATTCTGTTTGTTAAAGTTTTTGGCTATGTTCTTTACTATCTACATATGCTAGCTGACAAATCTATATGAATTGGCATCGGATAGAAAGTGATTGTTATTCAGGCAGGTTTGGGGGTTCTGGTCCGGTGAAGGATTCCCTGGACCAAAATGTGCCGTCTGACCATTCGATTATGGTGGCTTCGACTTCAATATGACCGGTGATATTTTCAGAGGGTAAATATATAACATCTGCGTTCAACGCCTTGCCATCTGCTCTTTGGCCGGTCTCGTTCGTTACGCTAAACCGCCAACCACTATCGTAGATTTCAACAGTAAGCGGTTTCTCGCCAAAATACCACGTGCCGTCTATCCCATGTACCTGCGACCATGAGGACTGAGGCACAAAAAGTGAAACTGCCATTATTGTGAATACAGTTACAAATAAAACGTATTTCATTCCCGTTATCTCCGTTCTATAGTGATTATGCTTATATATAATTATATGATCACAGTCCAATTATTACAAACTATTATTAATATTTATCATACTCACAATTAAATGAATTCAAAGATTTGGTTATAATAATACATTCCAAGGTTCCAAGATACTGTAACGTTTTGCTAAAAAAAATATGAGAACACTTTGCATTGGTGACATTCACGGAAACTATAACGCGTTGGTTCAGGCTCTAGAGCGCTCAAAGTTTGATATGAAAAAGGACCGTCTCATATCTCTAGGGGATGTTTATGATGGGCATTCCAGTTCTCCGGACTGTATTGAGCTATTAATTGATATAAGACATTTTGTCTGGGTGTTGGGGAACCACGACGAATTTGTGAGGCGCTGGTTCAGGGGGCAGTGGGACGGGGATCCTTCGGGTGAGTCGCGCTGGCTTGGTAAAGGGGGCAATATTACCAGGAAGGCTTATTACAAAAATGGAAAATTGAGGAAGAAGCTTATAAAGCGCCACGCTGAATTTGTTGAGCGAGCCATACTATATTATATCGACGATAAAAACAGGCTTTATGTTCACGCGGGACTCAACTGGAAATATCCGGTCGACAAGCAGCCAGAAGAAAAGACTTACTACACCGGGCGTGACACATGGCGTGTTGATGCGCCCAAGCTCGATAAGGCCGGCAAGAAATTCCCCTACAAAACCGTCTTTATCGGTCACACTCACACAGAGCTTGACTGGCCTGACTGTAAGCCCGTAAAGATTGCCAACCTCTGGAACCTCGACCAGGGGGCAGGGTGGGAAGGCAAGCTTACCATAATGGATGTGGATACTTTTAAGTACTGGCAAAGTGAATAGCCGCAGCTGGTATATATAGTTATATTGTCGAATTTGTCCTATTTAATTGCTCTGTGTAAATTATCTTTGCCGAGGAGAAATATCAAAATGCCTAAAAACATTAATAAAGTTTTATTCCTAACTATTATATTATGCGCTGGCTTGGTGTTGGGATGTACAAAGAAAAGTGCGCCAGTAGTGGATACACAGATTGAACCTGTGAAGATTGCGGTCAGTTCCAGCTTTATGCCTACAGCAGAGCTGCTGGCAAATGAATTTACAGCTAATACCGGAATAGCAATAGATTTTACAAGAGGCACTGACCAAGAGCTTGCGAATATGATTCGCGAGGGCGGGGACTTTGACGTATTCATGTCTTCAGATACCAAACATCCAGAGGGGTTAATCGACGACGGGCTTGCGCTAGACGAGAGCTACTCTATATACGCCCTGGGAACTGTAGCTCTTTACAGTAAGTTCTGGAAAGTTAATTGGACTGGGGTGAAATATCTCAAGTCAAGCCAGTTCAACAAAATCGCAATCGCCGACCCTGAGGAAAACCGTTACGGAAAGGCAGCAATAGAGACCATGGAAGCCCTTGAGGTTTATCCCGGGATAAGTAGTAAGCTCGTCTACACTGAGGATCAAAGCGAGGCGCTTGGTTTTGTAGAGACGAAGAAAGTGGACGCTGGGTTTATAGCGTATGCCGAGCTTTCTGATCGTGATAAGAGGTGGGCATGGGTAGTACCTGCTCCACTGCATGAGCCGATCATGCAAGCTGCGGTGCTACTGAAAAAAGACCAGGTTCAAGAACACTCTAAGATCTGGATGGGCTATTTGAGAACTGACTCGGCTAAATCTATTATCCGCCAGTCGGGATACAGTGTTATAGATGCTGCGGCCGTAAGCACTTCAAACTAAATTAGATTTACTCCCCATATAAACAAGCTGCTTTCTGTACAAAAAGTGCGATTACTAATATACTTATACATAGAAGTCTGGCGGTAGACTTTCACCTCAAGTTTTTCCAGGCTGACTCTTTTTATTAAAGGAGGCAGTAGATGAAGAATTTCAAAAGTATATTATTTGCTTTGGCTGTATTCCTTTGTTTTCCCCCCCCCCCTGGTTTTGCAGGAGATGCTGAGCTAGAAGGTATTGCCCGATTTCAGTATTTCACTTTAGTAACCGAGGTTCAAGTTATTCTTAAAGGTGAGATAGCGGGTCTACCCACAATTTCATATCTAGCCACACTCGACCCCATAACCGGGGAAGTAAGTAAAATCGGAGACACGGGCCACGGGAATTGCAGTGCACTGGATTTTAATCCCGCCGGCGAGCTTTTCGTCACTTGTCAAAGAATGGAAGAACCGTTTGAGCCTGTTTTAGTTCGACTGGACACATTGACAGGCATGGGAACGGAAGTAGGCCCGACAGGAATTACCGAACAATTATCCGATATCACTAACATTGGTGGATACGCCATACATGTGTATGAAGAGCTTGAGACTTCCCACAATGTGCATGCGATTGACGATATGACCGGAGATTCTATGCTTATAGGGCACCCGGGCAGGGATAGGTAATGCGCTTTTTGCCTGGGGAGACGACGCAGTAAAGCTCGTTACATGGGTAGATGGAGCCAACCAGGTATATGAGCTGGATGCGGAAACTGCGCAACCTGAGTTTGTAACTGAACTTCAGGTATTTGATAACACCGGCGGGCTTATGGCTCTTGTTGAGGAAGGACCATGTCTATTATTAGCAGCTGACAGCATAATGTTAGAACCACTGGCTGGAGCCATTCTAGCCGGTTTGGATTCTTCTAACGAAAGCGCAACTACAAAAGGCGCAATAACAAGCTTTGAAGCCGTAGCACTATTACAGATGCCAATTATAGAAAAAGCTGATGTTACGACAGCTGGTGATTTTGTGCCTGCTAGGGGATTAGTATTTATAGACCTGGATGCCGGGACGGCTGTAATCAAAACGGCGGTTGGGTCCGGTGACTATCTCCTAGACGGTCTTGCAGTGCGGGAACGCATTCCGGCTCAAGTGCCTACACTTTCACAGTGGGGGCTTATCGCAACTGCCATGTTGCTATTTGCCGGAGCCTTACTTTTCATGAGGAGACGTGGTTTAAGTATGCATGGTTAGTATCTATTGTTGTTATAGTTGTTTGCAGTAGATAGTTAAAGTAGTTTCTAGGATTGTTGTAAAGTGTATTTATGGCTCATACAGATTATACCGCCGTTACTTGGGGCTATTTTAGGCCTGCTCTGAGGGGTTTTAGGACAGTGACGTGTCCCATCTTTCGGCCGTTACGGGTTAGTAATTTTCCATATAGATGTATGCATGCGCCTTTCATTTCGTAGTACTTTTTCATATTCTTAACATCATTCCCAATTAGATTAGTCATTACCGCGGCCGAATGCGGGGTAGGGTTGCCCACCGGAAGCCCACACACTGTGCGCACATGCTGTTCAAACTGAGACACAGAGCAGGCGTCTATTGTCCAGTGACCTGAATTGTGTGTGCGGGGGGCAATCTCGTTTGCCAGTATACGCCCGTCTCTGGTTACAAACATCTCAAGCCCGAGCACGCCGATAAGACCTACAGCATCGGCTAGTTTTCGGGCACTCCTTTTTGCCTTAGTCCCTACTTTGGCATCAAGTTTTGCAGGCACTGTGCTGGTATGAAGAATATGGTTCCTGTGCACGTTTAGCATAGGGCCGTAAATTGCGGATTTGCCGTTTTTATCACGCGCGATAATTACTGAAATTTCACATTTAAAATCGACCATCTCTTCGAGAATAAGCTCGTTAGAGTGCAGTTTTCCAAAACTTTTTTTAGCGTTGTCGGAAGCTCTGTGTACAGTCTGTCCTTTGCCGTCGTAACCAAAGCGGGTTGTTTTCAGAATATAATTTTTAGCGCCCAGATCACTCACTGCTTTATCTATATCAGACGGACTGTAAATTGCAGCCCACCTGGTTGTTGGAATTCCTATATCGTTTAAGTATTTCTTCTCGGAGATTCTGTTCTGGGAAATTTCTAAGAGCCTGTCATCGGGATATACAGGCTTAATTTTCTGAATGTAACGAATTGTTTCGACAGGAATGTTTTCAAACTCGTATGAAACCACATCGACACTGTTGGCAAAAGCTTTCAGTTTTCTTTTATCAGTGTAGGAGCCGATGTAGGATTTTGCCGCTACGTGTTCTGCGGGGCTGTCTTTGTCTGGGCCATATACATGAACCCTGATCCCAAGCTCCGCCGCTGCAAGAGCGCTCATTCGCCCCAATTGTCCGCTCCCTAGTATTCCTAATGTAATTGAGTGTGATTTCATACCGTGCTACCTAATTTAATGCTCTAAAATTAATAAATGTTCGATGTTAATAGAGCTCAACTCAGGACTTTTTTGTAACTTTTTTAAGTATCTCCGAGCTGGGGTTCTTGGGTTTAACTGCAATTCCCGCTGTTTGTTTTTTCCTGAACTGCTCAAGTCTCAAAGCCACTTTATCATCTGAAGTTGAGATTATTGCCACCGCGAGTAGGGCTGCGTTTTTAGCCCCCGCCGTGCCGATTGCCAAAGTTCCCACAGGAATTCCCGCGGGCATCTGAGCTATCGATAAAAGACTATCTAACCCTTTTAATGTTCTGCTTTCAATAGGGACACCCAATACAGGCAGTGTTGTCATACTGGCTGTCATTCCCGGAAGGTGAGCCGCCCCACCCGCGCCCGCAATAATAACCTTAAGCCCTCTGTCTCTGGCTGTCTTGGCGTATTCATATAGACGGTCCGGGGTTCTGTGGGCAGACACAATTCTGCTCTCGTATTTTATCTTTAACTCGTCCAGGATTTGAGCTGCGTTCTCCATGGTTTTCCAATCGGACTGCGATCCCATTATGATTCCGACTACGGGTTTTTGTGATGATGTGCTCATGCTGATTTCCGCCCTGTTAAAAAGATGTTTTCCATGCTTTGGAATTTGTGATCCAACTGTTTTGATAAAGCGCCTTGACTTTTTATAAGAGGGAAATTATGCATACAAAATGTTATGGAAAAATCAAAACAAAGTCAAATTGGACTGACCGGCCTCAAATAATTTTAAAATGAGGATATAGTATTATATATAGTACTAAACTATTAAACATACAAAGATGGCAAGATGTATATCAAGGAGGGAGTAAATATGAAGAAGTTAATTCTATTAGTTCCGATCGTACTTTTCGCACTATCGTCGTTTTCTTTTGCCGCGGATGAGGATGATGTGCAGGCTTTCTTCGGATCACAAGGCGGCACAGGACTCTTTTGTAACATAGAGGGAGCAGAGGTTTGTGTTGTCGCGCG
>DAOVUC010000077.1 GCA_030632765.1 Candidatus Dadabacteria bacterium | reverse complement strand
TCAATCTTCTCAGGCGCATAGCGGTAAAATACATTGGCCTGCCCCTGCATAGGGCCTATTCCGGCCATCTGGAACATTAACCACTGTATTACAGTAGAACGACCCTTCACATCTGTCGGGAAAAACTTCCCTGTTTTTTCGGCGAGATATATTAAGATTGCTCCCGATTCAAATACAGCGAAGTCATCGTTATCTCTATCCACGATCGTCGGGATTCTACCGTTGGGATTGATTTTGAGATACCAGTCTTCCTTTTGTTCCATTCTGGTGAGATGGATATGCTTTAAGTTGTAAGGGAGCCCTATTTCCTCTAACATAATAGAGGCTTTTCTGCCGTTTGGCGTTGTCGATGTGTATAGATCAATCATTTAATGATCCCCCGTATATATAGGGCGACTTTAATAAGCCCAATACAAACAATATCAGATTTTTATCATTTTGTGTCAACTATTTAGTTGGAAAAATATACGTTCAGGATTCAGAAAGGAAATACTTAGTTTTATCAAGTTCTTCCCTGGTAAGATTGTGCCCGCTATCATGCCAAAATATTTCAACTTCGGCACCGTAATCTTTAAACATATTATTAAGCTCCAAGGTCTCTTCACGGCTTACGATCGGATCATTTGTGCCCGCTGTGATTAATATACTGGTATTAGATAAATCAGGAGGGTTTTCGGGAACAAACGGAATCATCGGGTGAAATAAAGCCGCTTTTGAGATGAGCTCCGGGTAGGTAAGCATTACACTTGAAGCAATATTTGCTCCGTTTGAATATCCCAGAGCTATAACCTCATTAGATTCTAAACCATATGTCTTGCTGGATGTCTCAATGAATACGGCTAATTCTTGAGTTTGGAATTTTAGATTCTCAAGGTCAAAAATTCCTTCTGCAATCCTTCTGAAAAACCTGGGCATTCCGTTTTCCATAATCTGCCCTCTCGGGCTCAGAATAGCGGCATCAGGCAAAACCATCTCTACTATCGGAATAAGACTCTCTTCATTTCCCCCGGTACCGTGAAGTAGTAAAACCGTTTTCCCCTTAGTAGGGTCAGAAGAAGGGACGTATTTGTGTTTAAAGTTTAATTGCTCACTCATCTAACTCAACTTTGGAAGAACATTTTCAATCTCTTTTCTCCGCGGCTCAAGCCACTCGGGCAGTTTTAATTCTTGCCCAAGATTTTCGGCTTCTTCATCAGCTGTAAATCCGGGGGGATCGGTCGCTATCTCAAACAACACCCCGCCAGGCTCCCTAAAATATACAGACTTGAAGTAATTTCTATCTAACTGGGGAGTTATGTTGTATCCCATTTCGACTAATTTTTCTCGAGCTTCGAGCTGTTCTCCTTCATTTGCTACCCTAAAAGCTATATGGTGAACACTCCCTCCTGCAACACTTCCGCGTTTTCCAGAAGGTAAACATACCAAGTCAATAATATTTGCAGTTTCGGTGTTATGATTTACAAATCTGAAACGGTTTATATGTTCATCAGCAAGTACATAACCAAATAATTCCGTGAGCAGCTTTGCAGTTCTTTCATACCCCTCTAAAGTTAACGTGACATTATAAAATCCCTTGAGCGCTCGATCCTGAGAAATTTCAGAAGTGCTCCAGGGCTTTCTTTCGTCTTTAGAAGAATGCGAAACTAGTTCAAGTTTCAACCCGTCAGGATCTAGAAATACGATAACCTCTTCCTCAAATCTCGAAGAGGAATTGTTGTAAATCACATCATACTCTTGAAAACGATTGAGCCAGAAGTGGAGTGATTCTTGAGGAATCGAAAATGAGGTCGATGTAGCCTGTCCTGTCCCAAGGCTTCCTCTCCTAATCCCGTCCCAAGGAAAAAAAGTTAGAATTGTTCCGGGTTCTCCTGTTTCATTACCATAGTAGAAGTGATAAGTTCCGGGATCATCAAAATTAACAGTCTTTTTAACAAGACGAAGCCCAAGAACTTGAGTGTAAAATTCGTAATTCCTTTTAGCGTTACCAGCTATTGCCGTTACATGATGAAGACCCAATATATCAGCTGACATATATAACCTCTTAGTGTATTTGAATATCTAATCCATAGTGACAAATATCGATCTTCGGGGTTTATCTGTTATAGATTTAGTTCTATGACCTTTACCGGAGATATCCTCAACCAAAATGATATCGCCTCCCCTAAAAACACGCTTTTCTCCATCGCTTACTTCGAGTTCAATCTCACCATCGAGCAAAATAATGTACTGCCTTTTTGGGGCGGTGTGCCAATTGTAGTCATAATCCGGATCATTTTCACGAAAAATGATATTCTCTACAGGATAATTATCGGATAACCGTCCAATCTCACCCGCAGATTTCAATTCTATCTCAATTTCTTCAAAATGAGATTCCCCATCTTTATCCGAATAAACTCTTGTAATGTGCATTCTTTAGTATGAAAATCAGTTATCTTCGTCTGTAAAGCCAGCTTCCGTATGCGAACCATCACAATATGGTTTATTTTTAGAAGCACCACAGCGGCAAAGAGCAAAGTGTTCTCTTGAAGGCGGCTGTAAATCTTCCTCAATATTTATTTTTATATTTCCAGTCACGCTATACGGACCGTTCTTTGTTATTACTATTTCTGGGGAGTGGTCAAAATCTCTCTGATGAGTACTTTGCACAGAATAACTTAAAGCACCTGAAGGGCATTTTTTGATTACAGATATAATTTCTTCCACACTAGCGTTATCAGGAGCTATCCAAGGGCGCTCCCCCAGACGAAATACAGAAGGAAGATTTCTTACACACTCTCCCGCATGCGAGCAAATAACTCGGTTATCATAAATAGCTATATCTTCTCCTTGATACTCTCTTTCTTTATCTATAGGTTTATCAGTCTCTCTGTTTGCAGAAAAGCCAACTTTTTTATGAGTACCGTCACAAAAGGGCTTATTAGGAGAACCCCCGCATCTACATAGAGCAGTTATCTTCTCAGCTTCTACTTCTTCACCTTTTGAGTTCTTTAAGATCGTAAGTCCCTTAACTATCAGTGGACCGTCTTCCATTATCTCTATAGTGATTCCGTTAGCTGGCCGATCATTCATATTTTTTCTCCTGAATAAGTGGTTTTACTCATATGCTAAGTTTTTAGCTATTTAGCAATCTTTAGTTCCAGTTCTTCAATTTTCCAATTTGCGCGCTTTGTTCCAGCCAGATAAGCGCTTTCCAGATAATCTAATAGGGCTTGTCTTGGAGAGTCCGATTTTCTGAGATCATCATACATTAATACTGCCATAGACCCGTTGTCGGTGTTCCAAAACGCTTCCTTGGGGGAAAGGGGTTCTTCTGATAGGCCCTCCGGTTCAGGATATGTGTAGGAATAAAAGGCCGGTGCTCTTACATTTTGATCACCTGCCCAGAATCCAAAACTTATGACTTCATGCGAGTACGCCTCCTTATCGGCTGCGGTACCGCCCTCATAATCAGGAGCTTTCTTGCCGGAGTATCTGGTAACGGCTAGGTCAGCGTGGTGCCAATAAAGATGCACAGGGGTACTCTTACCTATAAATCTGCTCCTGAACTCCTCAAATACGGAATTGACCTGTACCAAAATACGCCAATATCTGTTTACGTATTCTTTATCATATGAGGAGTGCTCCCGGTCTGATTCAAAAGGTACATCACTAAAGGGAACATCGTAGGGAGTAGCTCTAATTTTTACTTCTATTCCCAATTCTTTTAAAGAAGTATCAACTTTTTTGTAAAAATCCGAAACAGATATTCCTTCCAGACCAAAGGACTTTTCCTGCCCGTTACTGGTTGTAATGATTAATCTATGGTTAATGAAATCGAATTTAATCTCAAATATCATGTTTTGATAGGGAATTGGTCTAGTGGTCATTCCCCCGGGAGAAAGATAGAGCGTTACGTGCCACCAGTGATTCATTTTGGGAAACAGAGTGAGGCGAATTTTTCCAACTATCTGAAAAAATAAGTGGAGGGTATTCTTTGTCTCCTCCCATTCCTCGATTGGCAAAGAGGGAAATACACTATCCACATCAGAAGATTGTATTTGATCATTTATTTGTTCTGTCATATTTTTCTATACCTCACTTAAAGATAATATAACTCTCAGTCTAGCCAATAATTTAACTTTTGTATGTTAAATTTTTATTAACAGCTCTCAATACCTTGAATATTCAGGATCTAGATATATGTATAATCGCTTAATTTTTCCATCTCTTATTTCAAATACATCGCACCATTTACTGTCCGTCCAGGTTTCTCCGGTCTTAAGCTTTCCTTCACTTGAACCCTCTGCAACTACCATATCGCCCTGAATTATCCAATTTATATATGCGTGGTGGTGTTTGAAATCCTCTACTAAAGCACCCAGATCAGAAAAGAGCTTTTTGTATTCTTGAGCCCCTCTTGCAACTCCCCAGTTCGGGAAAAAGACCTCCGCATCTTCATCAAATAAATGAAAAATATCCTTGCCGGTATCTAAACCTTTTAAATATTCGGATGCTACCGATTTCCTTTCTTCATCTGTCATTATTCTTGCCTCCTGAAATGAATATTTAGAACTTGATTTCTAGTTTAATGACTAAGTATAATATTACAACCAGGTACATTTTTGTTACATAGTACTTAAATGTATACTATTCATAGATTCTAAAGGTGGTTAAATAGTGGTGAAATTAAACAAAAAAGAGAACAATGCTTGCCCGATAGCGGGATCAATAAATATATTCGGCGGGAAATGGAAGTCTGAAATACTTTACTATATTAATCTGGGCCCAAGGCGCTTTAATGAACTCCGAAGGTTGATCCCGGAGGTAACGCAAAGAATGTTAACTCAGCAGCTCCGTGAACTTGAAAGGGACGGTATAGTAAGCAGAAAGCAGTATATGGAGATACCTCCCAAAGTTGTGTATTCAATGACCGACTTAGGCATTTCATTAATACCTATATTCAATCAGCTTGAGAGATGGGGCGCTCTAAATATGAGTAAAGTTGAAAAATCGCGCAGTAAATACGATAACAAAAACAATTCTCTCGAATACATTATATAATATTATCCCTTAACCAATTGTGCAAAGACGACATATCTTTGAATATTCCAAAAGAGTAATCCAGAAAATCCGGGGAATATACTTCTTTTGGGATAGGCCCTTCATAGTAAACATAGAGTCCTTTATGAAGCAGTAAATCCACATTAGGGTTTTCAGAGTTATAGCCTCTCGGAACTCTTTTATAGTGATTACCGCCTAATTTGTAAGATGTATTCTTCGTTATCTTTTTTAATATTTTGGCTATTTCAGCACCTTTTTGGGGATCGCTAACCGCATCGCGGTACGGTTTTAATAACTCGCTTGGGAGCGTATACAGACCGCCTGCGATTAAAACAGATGATTTATCGAGCTGTAAGTAGTAACCGGGATTCCCAAGCTTCTTTCTTGGCCCCTCCCAAAAGAAAATACCCAGATGAGTTTTGTATGGAGTTTTATCTTTACTAAACCTGACGTCTCTATAAATCCTGAATATCGATTTATCAGTTTTAGGTATCGCTACTATTTTAGGAGATATGGACTTAAGCCGCTCCCCCATCTCCATCACAAATTCTTGAGCAGGCTCCATTACATTCTTTTCATATAGCGTTCTATTCTCTTCAAACCATTCTCTTGTATTATTTTCCTCAAGATCTTTAAAAAACTTGAATGTTTCCTTAGTGAATCCATGAAAGCTTTCTTTTTTAATCATTTCTCTACACTCCTATACTATTGTTAAACGCAAACTTACCTTGATAAATTATTACCTGAGAAGCTATTTAAATTTACAGTTTTATATAACCATCCCTTCTAGCTGTGTTGAGTCTAATAAAAATAATAATATGAGTAAAAATTATTATTGGAACTAAAAAGGTAGGCAGCAAGCTTAAAGGCAGCCCAAGCAATTCACTCATGCTCTTGGGATCCGCGGTTGCCAGCCTTGCGGCAGTTGCGACAACAAAGAGAATGTCAACTAGTCCAATAAAATTCCAGACTAAATATATTAGCCAGCCGCTCTTACCAGCTAAAGGGGCTAACAAAATGATCAATAGAGCAATTGAGGCCACTATGATATCACCCCACCCCCCTAGGACGGCAAATTCATATGGGAGCTGACCGCGGGAGTAAAGAAATAGGAAGTAAAACCCCACGAACCTAGTTAAATGTACTGCGACTAGCAATTTGATATTTACAGAAAGAACCCACTGTCTTAAGCTCTGGGATAACCAATATAGTAATAACAAGAGAACAACCAATCCAAAAAGCACAATCTGAAGAAAGGGAGGAGCCATACGCAAGGTTAAGCCCAAACCTCCGGCAAGTATCGCAAGTACATACCAGATAATGATTGCAGCCAATACTCTATTTTGCGATATAGAATTAACTCTGCTCATAACATTAACAATACTAATGCATATACACCTATTTCCCCAATTCAAATAAATTAAGCGGCGTATACACCGATCCTTCAGCTCCAAGCTCACTCTTGATAAGTCCGATCTGAGTTATATCAAAGATACTTTGCGTAATTGGGAGGGTCTCTCTTATGTGAATTCTCTTCTTTACCCTAGCTAGCGTTATATGAGGAATAAATCTGCGGTCTTCTTTGTTGAACCCGAGGTTATGGAGATCCCGCTCTAGCTCATTTTGAAATTTGGAAAGCTCATTATTGCGAGATAAGCCAATGTATAACACTCTTGGACTCTTAAAATTAGGAAATCCGCCAAAGTCTGAAATACTCAGATTAAAGGGAGAATAACCATGCACAAGTTTGCCCAGCAGATTAGAAATCTCGTCCACTCTGGACACGTCAACATCACCCAAGAATTTTAGAGTAATGTGGAGTTTGTCTGATTTCTCCCATTTAACTCCATCGACATTACGCTTTAGAGAGTCTATATAATTCGCTAACTGTGTACGGATTTCATCCGGGATTAAAGCGGCGATAAATATTCTCAATTTATATAATCACCTGCATATCATCAGTTGAAACGGATAAAGATCATTTACACCAGGTTGGGAATGTTTTGCCGCCGCCTTGGCTGAGACGCACTTGATTCTCCCCGTTTAAGTACATTAGATAAATATCCTTGGCGCCAGCTTTTGATGAACTGTAAGCTATATAGTAACCGTCCGGCGACCATGCGGGGTTTTCATTTCTTCCACCGCCGAACGTGAGTCTTTGCTCACCGCCGCCACTTGGATCAATTGTGTATATATTGGCCCCACTCTCTACACGTACAAATGCAATCTTGTTTACATCTCTGTTGGATGACCAGGAAGGATCTGTGTTATAACCATTAGAGGTGATTCTTCTCAGGCCGCCTCCGTTAGAATTCATCACATAAATTTGAGGATTACCACTCCTATCAGACACGAATGCTATCTTACCTCCATCGGGAGACCATGTTGGTGATACATCTATAGAGCCTGAACGGGTTAAATTAACAGCCCCTTTACCGCTTACGCCTGATACATAAAT
>DAOVUC010000004.1 GCA_030632765.1 Candidatus Dadabacteria bacterium | reverse complement strand
TTGTACTGGGAATAAGTTTTTATCTTCAAAAAACCGGCGGAGGCCTCTTGGGCTATCTCTCGGTAGCGGGTCTCCTCTTTTTTGTCGCCGCGTGGACTATAGGACCCGGAACCGTGGTTCAGCTTGTGATTTCAGAGATATATCCCCTTAGTGTAAGGGGGATTGCTATGAGCGCGGTAACCGCGGTTATCTGGGCTACTTACCTGATTGTCACGTTGACCTTTCTTAGTTTAATTGACCTATTTGGAAGACCGGACACTTTCTGGCTCTATGCGGTACTGTGCGTGGTGTCTTTCGTCTACGTATATTTCTCCATGCCGGAGACAAAGGGGCTGAGCCTGGAGGAGATCGAAGAGCATTGGCACAAGGGTAAAGGCACACGGGAAAAGTGAAGTTTGTATATATTACTTCAATACTACACCCGTGACTTCTCTATATTAAGTCCATAGTATAAGTTAGGTTTTTGACAGGAAACCATATAAGCAGGAAGTCATTAGAATGTCCAGTAAGCGCTGTGTCTTTCATAAATCCAACTTAAACTCGGCGTGACAAAAAAGCGGGGACGGTACACAATTAACCTATGTAAGACAAAGAAGTGAGTAGTATTTTGCATAAAGATGTTATAATTGAGCGATGCAATGAGAGAAGGACTCTTAATATCAGAAGTAAGGGAGACCGAACTAATATGACTAATATATTTAAGCTATCTATTACTCTTGCATTAGGTTTTTTAATCTCTGCTTTTTGCGCATTCAGCATAGGGCAATTAATTACTGACACTGCATCCGCACAGGATGAAGACTATTATCAAGAGGTTGAGGATGGCTATGAAGTTCCTCAGTATGATGATTCTGTTGATGCCGATGACTTTGATAATAGTCAGCCACAGAATCCGGATCCGGAATTTATGGAGGAGATAGAGCCGGGGGAGTTTGATCAATCTGATGATGTTACGGAATTAGATGAAAACAATCCTTAAGTAAACAACTTTTACAAATTTCAAAAACAATGTAGATTTTGGCACATAAATATTGTAAATTGGTTATGGGGTTAGATTCTCTACCCAAGTTGGGAATTTATACAAATTGAGAAAAACTTAAAGGAGGTATTGGTTCTATGTTAAGAAGCTTCATATTATTTGCTGGACTAGTTCTAGCTTTAGGATTGGCAGGGTGCCCACAACAGGCGGAAGAGCCTGCAGGGGATACTGAAATGGTGGAAGAAGAGGTAGTAGTTGAGGAAGTTCCTGCAGACGCAGCACCAGCTGAAGAACCAGCTGCAGATGCACCTGCTGACTCTGATGCCGCTAGTGATGACAGTGACAGTATGACAGATGATGGCGGAGATGATAGCGGTAATTAGTTTTATTTGTAATCTTGGTACAAACATAGGCTAATAATGCAAACTAAAATAAGGGTAGGGGGACAATTTTCCATCCCCCTAACCCATATTAACCTTCTCCAAGTTAACCCTATATCCTAAATTTTAAAAACTTTAGCCTTGTTTAATAAATTTCTACTTGTGCTCTTAATACATCAAAGATAAAATACTTTCATATGAAATCATTTGAAAATTCGATGGCCGAGCTAAGGGAAATAATAGATAAGCTTCAAAGCGGAAATCTCCCACTTGAAGACTCTCTAAAACTCTTTCAGGAAGGCACTAAATTAATCGCCTATTCTCATAAAAAGCTTGATGAGATACAGAAGAAAGTAAAAATTTTAACAGAAGAGAATGATGGTGAAATTACCACACAGGATTTTGATACCGAAGAAGAATAATTACTATGGAATTTAATATTAAGAGCTATCTAGCATCTAAAAGAGAGCTGATAGACAGAAAATTAGATGCTCTTCTCAAATATTCTCCCAAATCTATTACACCGCTTGAAGAATCTATACGTTATAGCGCTCTCTCGGGTGGCAAGAGGCTAAGACCTATCCTGACGATAGCCTCAAACGAAGCTTTTGGGGGCAAAGAGGAGCTAGCGCTGCCTATAGCGTGTGCAATAGAGATGATCCATGCCTATTCCCTTATCCACGATGACCTGCCGTGTATGGATGATGATTCACTCAGAAGAGGGGTTCCCACCACTCACAATGTTTACGGGGAGGCGGTTGCCGTACTGGCTGGTGACGCGCTTTTAACGGACGCGTTTAACGTTGTAGTTAGAGAGGGACTCTCAAGCGGGCTCCGTCCCAAGGTGCTTACGGACATTATTGGTGATATATCTCTGGCCGCCGGATCAAAGGGCATGATAAAGGGGCAGTCTATCGACCTTGCGCTTGAGGGAATAAAAAATGTATCAGTGGAGCAGGTTGAAAAAATGCATTCTCTTAAAACTGGGACAATGATAGAAATCGCTGTAACGACAGGGGCCAAAATTGGCGGGGCTAATGAGAAGCAGATAAAGAAGTTGAGCACCTACGCAAAATCTCTTGGACTCGCTTTTCAGATAGTGGATGATGTGCTAGATATAGAAGGGGGAAAGAGTATAGGAAAAGAAGTTGGAGCTGACGCTAGAAATAAAAAAACTACCTATCCTGAGCTCGTCGGGCTAAAAAAGTCTAAGCTAAAAGCCCGTGCGCTTACTAAAAAAGCCTTAAAAGCCCTTAAAGATTTTGATGATAGAGCGACCCCGCTTAGAGAAATAGCCTTTTACCTTGTGGATAGAAAATTTTAATTTGTACTATAGATATGGCACCCTATCAATAACAAAGTGAAACCCTCTAAAAAACAAAGACTTGATATTCTCTTAGTAGAGATGGGACTTGCCCCCACCAGGACCCGTGCTCAGTCGCTTATTATGGAAGGGGTCGTTTTTGTTAACGGACAGAAGGTCGATAAATCAGGGACTCTGATTAAAGAAGATTCTGATATTTCTATAATAGATTCATCTCTAAAATACGTAAGCCGAGGGGGGCTTAAACTTGAAGGCGCGCTTTGTCATTTTGAAATTGGCGTCCGAAATAAAATAGCGCTCGATGTAGGCGCCTCAACCGGGGGTTTTACGGACTGCCTGCTCCAAAACGGCGCGGCCAGGGTTTATGCCGTAGATGTTGGATACGGTCAGCTCGACTGGAAGCTGAGGAACGACAGCCGTGTAGTTGTGATGGAGAAAATCAACGCCCGGCATATGCAGCTTGATGATATCCCGGAGCTTGTGGATATTATTGTTATTGATGTGTCCTTTATCTCGCTTACTAAAATAATCCCGCCAGTAATTAAATTACTTAAACCGGGGGGCGTCTTAGTCGCTCTTATCAAACCTCAGTTTGAGGTCGGAAAAGGGGAGGTGGGGAAGGGGGGTATCGTTAGAGACGAGAATAAGCATAAGGAAGTGGCAAATAAGATCACAAAATTAATGGAGGAGCTAAACTTTGATGTTCGTGGAGTGATACCCTCTCCGATTACTGGAGCGCATGGGAATAAAGAATTCCTCCTCTCGGCTGTTAAAACTTTCCAATGATAATTTAAATTTATAATCATCTGCTTTTGATAGAAAGTCCTTAATATCATTTGACAAACGCCTAATTCCCTGCAAACTATAGCAAATTATTTCTCGAAGGAGCATTAATTAATGGCAGAAAGAATTAAATCAGGAATCAAGAAACACCGTCAAAGTTTGAAGAAAAGAGAAAGAAACACAGTAGTCAAATCTGATCTTAAAACTCAGCTAAAAAAGTTTGAAGCCGCGCTTGAAAGTAAAGATTTAGCCACAGCTCAAGCACTGCTTAAGGAAACTGAGATCAAACTCCGTAAGGCTGCTTCTAAAGGTGTTATGAAGAAAGAAACAGTTTCAAGAAAGGTTTCAAGAATTTCTAAAAGAGTATCCGCTCTTTCATCTGAAGCTTAATCCTCTTCCATAAAGAACCTCACCTGCTTTTACTCAAGAGTTCCGTTACGAGTTTTGTAAGCTGATATTCTTTCGGGACATAGCTCATTTTCAGTTTCTTGTCACACTCAGAGAGAAGTCCCATTATCCGCGTAATGTCCTCATAGGAATACTTTTTAAGATCCTCACTCAAATAGTAAAAAGCACCGGGAGACATCTTCAGTTCTTTTAATAACTCTGGCTTTGGAGTTTTTTTGTCAGTTAGCTCTTTTGCTTTCCATACTAATCTAAATCGCCATATTATTCTGCTCAGCACCGACAGGGGTTCTTCTCCCTGCTCCTCAAGATCCAGCAGCACCCTGTGAGCTTCTCTCTTGTTTCGTTTAGATATGGCATTGATGAGCGCAAACACATCCCCAAACTGTGCCTTCCTTGTATGCTTCTCTATGTCTTCTATGTCAATTTCCGTCCCTTCTACACGGTAAAGCGATAGTTTCACTAGCTCATTATGGAGTTCCTTCAAATCCTCACCTACGAGAGAGATCAATGTCTGAGCGGCCCTTGCAGTTATTTTGCATCCGAGCCTCTGCGCCTCTTCTATGACTGCGGATACGGTATTGCCTTTTTCCAGACTAAAATTAAAAGTAGGCAATTTCTTATTCTTAATCTTAGGGGCTTTGCCGTCTGAAAAAATCATCACAACACATGATAGGGGAGAAGGCGATTCAAAATAGGGCTCAAGTGAGGTTAACTCCTTAGCTTTTAGTTTCTCAGCATTTTTAACTACTATGAGCTTCTTGTTACTAAACATGGGAACCGTGCTGGCATTTTCTGAAATTTCCGCGGCCGATGTAGAATCCCCATGGAATACGATATAATTCATATCATCCGCCTCTCCAAGGACCCTACTCCTTAGCTCATGAAGGGCTTTATCAATGAGATGAATCTGATCCCCTCTGAAAAGATATAAAGGACTTATATCGCCCGATGAAATTTCTTTTACGAACTCTTCATATCCTGCTTTTTTAGACGTTTTTCGTTTCATTTTTTAAATTTTAAAGTACCGCTGTATTGAAGAAAAGATATTATTGGGATTATATTCAAGTCGCTCCCCTTAGGCAAGGCGGCATTGGGAAAGTAGATTTAATCGATTACAATAAAGCTCGATATGGACGGGTCGGAAAAGAATTCAGTCGTTTGCCAATATATTAATAAAATCAGCTACAAAGACGCGCTTTCTATCCAGAGTAGAGCTTATGAGCAGATTAAACTCTCAAAGGGGAGCGGCGGATATTTGTTCCTACTAGAGCACTATCCCGTAATTACAAACGGGCGGTTCGGGAATGATGAGAACTTCGTCCTTCCTGTAAGCCAAATAGAGAAACTCGGTATTGAAGTTTATAAATCAGATCGCGGAGGGGATATTACCTACCACGGGCCGGGTCAGCTCGTCGCATACCCCATCATAGACCTTAGAGCCTTTAATTTGGGAGTAAAGGCTTACATCGCTTCTTTAGAGGAAGTCTTAATAAATCTCCTCTCAGATTTCGCTATTAACTCTTATAGAAGAGAGGGGTATCCGGGGGTGTGGACAGACACTGAGAAAATCGCCTCAATTGGCGTGTCGGTAAAAAACGGTATTACCATGCATGGAGTAGCTCTTAATGTGAGTACTGATCTTGATAGTTTTTCTCTGATTGTTCCCTGCGGTATCTCGGATGTGCGGGTGACATCCATGGAGCGAGTTCTTGATACTCAAGTGCCAATGGAAGATGTGGTCAAAAGTTTTATCAAGAATTTCGGGACAGTCTTTAATGCTTATGTAAATAAAGAAAACGGCCCTGCTTAGATAAAACTTGCAAGAGGCCTATCTCTCTCTCCATTAAGAAACTAGTAGAAATATGTTGTCATTCTGAACTTGATTCAGAATCTAATCTTTTTTATTAGTTTACTTTAACTTCCCCCTAACATAATTAACAAAAGCAGAACACGTTACTAACATGAATTTTGCGTCTTCAAAATCCGCTTTTGAGTCTTCCATCAAGGAATGCCTTATTCCATCTTCATCAGAAGTATAACCATAAAGTTTCTTAAAAGAATCCCTTAGGGCAGGATGTATTTGAACGTGCTTATCAACAATTTTTAAAAGATCACCTAATGTTCCTTTTTCGCCTACAACTTCACGCACTAAACATTCAACAGCAGAAATAGATTCTTTAATAGAATTTCGATAGTCTGGCTTCTTGCGATCAGATAGCTTTTCCAAAGCACTATTTAAATGCTCTTTAACAGGACCACTTTCTTTATCAATAGCTTTTTCAATTGCTTCTATTTTTTCAGAGTTAACAATTGGAGTTATCTTGTCATTTACAAAACGATAAGCTGACTTTTCTACTTCCAAGATATTATTGCAATATTCTCTAAACTCTTCGTTGGTACTCTAGTATTGAGTAAAGTTCCGATATTAATTCTATCAAATCATAGACTTCAAACCATTCGGCTTCAACAACATAATTCTTTAAAAAAGGTAGAAATCTATCCCAATTCAGGGGTATTTCATCTATAGGTTGTCCGTAATAATAAACCCACAATTTCTGACTAAGTTCATGCAGATATTTATTATCTTGAGTATCTATCCTATCTTGCAAACGCCGATGAGTTAGAGTATTAAAACTGAAAGTATTCCAGTAAAAAATCGTTAGGGCGGTCCACAGATGGTTGCGCAGTGACTCATCCATTGATTCATATTGGATTTGTTCTCTTACTTGCTTATAACCATATCTTTCTGAGAATCTCTTCATGTTATTTATTTTAATAACTTTTTATGAGAAATACGAGACCCTGAAACAAGTTCAGGGTGACGAAAGGTTTCCGACCACTACCACACATATACCCCAGGCGGAACTGTCGCTTTGTCGGTTGTCAGGAAAGGATTAGATCTCTCACATACGTTCGAGATGACAGCTACGCGCTGAGCGTTTAATTTCTAACTGGCTTCGGAGTTACGAAGAAATTGTATACCAGCTGGGGGTTCCCCGCCGTCATTTCGACCGCAGGGAGAAATCTGTCTTTTATTTGTCTATATGCAGTTAATTATTGTCTAGCCTGTAATCTCAAGAGCGTTAAAGAAATAATTTATCTCAGTTTCGGCTGATTCAGGGGAATCGGAGCCGTGCACCGTGTTTTCTTCAATGTTAGTTGCAAAATCTTTTCTGATTGTCCCCTCTGCAGCTTCCTCAGGGTTTGTCGCCCCCATAATTTCTCTGTTTTTAGCGATTGCGTTCTCACCTTCAAGAACTAGAACTACTACAGGTCCTCTGGACATAAAATCAGTAAGGGATCCGAAAAACGGCCTTTCTTTGTGTACAGCGTAAAAACCCTCGGCATCTGATTTCGTAAGTTTTATTCTTTTTAGTGCGATAACTTTTAATCCGTTCTTTTCAAATCGTGAAATAACTTCCCCTATAACGTTTTTTTCAACTCCGTCAGGCTTTACTATAGATATTGATCGGTCCACTTTCATCCTCCAAGATTATTTTTCCCTTAATTTTTTCCGTATTTTGAGTTTTGTCAAATCCGCATAAGCTGAAATTAGAGGTATTGTCATCCCCAAAAGTCCCGCATAGCTGCCCGTAGATATTAGTTCCGGTACACCGGCTGGAATAGGAATTATTTGAATGATGCATAATACTAAAAAAACCAGTAAGGCCAAAGGTTGATAAGTGTTCTTGAAATTAAATATGGCCTTATTCTATCCAACTATCTAAATTTCTGGTAGATTTCTAACTTTTAGTAAATGAGAAATAAATTGAAGATATATGAGGATAAATATAGATGAGTAAATCTGGAAAGAATACAAGCGATAATACTTCGATTCAAAAACCGGGTTTCTTCAGAAGGCTTTGGGAAGGATGGAAAAAGATAGCCCTGATTATTGGGGATTTCAACGCTAGAGTAATTCTTACAGTGTTTTATTTTGTACTTCTTTGTCCTTTTGCGTTAATGCTAAAATTGTTTACCGATCCACTGGAAATCAAGAAGAAAGAACATGTTGGATGGCATGAAAAGAAAGAGGATAAAGAGATTACCCCACTTGAGAGAGCAGCTAAACAATCTTAGATTTGAGTAAATCATACATCATTTCAAGTTCATAGAAGTTTAAATTAGGATATAGGTTTAAATTAAGCAGAGATTTAAATTACGTCAGTATTTAATTGGGAGCAGTAACTATTATGTATATACTAGGAATTTCCTGTTATTTTCACGACGCTGCCGCAACACTTATTAAGGATGGAGTTGTTATAGCCGCAGCTGAAGAAGAAAGATTTAGCCGTATAAAGCATGACTTTGAGTTTCCTGAAAACGCTATCAACTTTTGCCTAAATCTGGAAGGGATTGAGGTGGAAGATCTTGAGTATATCGTTTTTTTCGAAAAACCCTTTGTAAAATTTGAGAGACTCCTGCTATGCACTATGCAGACATTTCCAAGATCGATGAAGCTCTTTAGGGAAGCAATGATTACTTGGCTCGGGGATAAATTATGGATAAAGCACCTTCTCCAGAGCAAACTCGGCGTTGACTCCTCTAAAATCCTGTTCAGCGAACACCATCTATCTCATGCCGCAAGCAGTTTTTATTGTTCCCCTTTTGATGAGGCCGCTATCCTTACCGTAGACGGAGTGGGCGAGTGGACTACGGCAACACTTGGAATAGGACGTGGTACGGATATAAAACTTTTAAAAGAAATAAAGTTCCCAAATTCCCTTGGACTTCTCTACAGTGCCTTTACTGCTTTTCTGGGATTTGAAGTAAACGAAGGAGAATACAAAGTAATGGGAATGGCTCCCTTTGGAGACCCCAAATATGTGGATCAAGTCTACGAAGTAGTTAATGTGGATGAAGAGGGTGGATTTGAATTAGATATGGATTACTTTTCCTTCCATTATTCTTCAGATAAAACTTTTACGAAGAAATTTGAAAAGCTCTTTGGTAAACCCAGGGATCCGAAAGCTGAATTTTTCACGGACGCAAGCGGTTACCCATCATATTTTGAGGATAAACCGGATAATTATGATGAAATTGCCAAACAGAACCAGTACTATGCGGACATAGCTGCCAGCATACAGGTAGTTACAGAGCAGATAATGGTCAAGATGGCCAACTACGCGTATAAAGAAACTGGCCTAAAGCATTTATGCATGGCAGGAGGAGTTGCGCTTAACAGCGTGGCAAATAGAAAAATTCTCTGTGATACACCTTTTGAGGATATATATATTCAGCCCGCAGCGGGCGACGGCGGGGCGTCGACAGGCGCCGCACTCTATGGCTATCACGGAATGCTCGGGAAACCTAGAAACTTTGTTATGGAACATGCATACTGGGGAGAAGAGCACAGCCCCGCTGATACACAAGAGTTCTTAAAAGAGAACAATATTACCTACGAAATAATTGAGGACGATCAGAAATTAATCGAACGTGTTGTGGACAGCATTCAAAACGGCAAGGTTATAGGCTGGCATCAGGGCAGATTTGAATGGGGTCCCCGGGCTTTGGGTAATAGGAGCATTCTTGCTGATCCCAGAAGTAAAGAGATGAAAGATATAGTAAATGTGAAAATCAAATTCAGAGAACCTTTCAGACCTTTTGCACATTCAATCCTTGTAGATAGAGCAGGGGAGTATTTTGATATTGAGGAGCCAGAGAGACACTATCCGGCCCGCTTTATGTTATATGTAACGAACGTACGTGAAGAGAAAAGAGACATCTTACCGGCTATTACTCACGTGGACGGCACTGGAAGGCTCCAGACGGTTAGAAAAGACACCAACCCCAAGTACTATAAATTGATTGAAACTTTTGGAGATGCAACGGGAGTTCCAGTATTATTAAACACCTCATTTAATCTTAAGGGAGAGCCGGTAGTTAATACTCCGGCCGAGGCGTTTAGTTCCTTTAGCGCAAGCGGGATGGATTTACTTGTATTGGGGAATTATCTGGTAACCAAAGATAAAGGGTAGATTTACACAATTATTCAATTGTGAAATTTGAGAATTACAATTCGTGCTGAAACAAAGTTGAATAGGAAGATATAATAGTTTATATATAGAATCAGTGTAAAATATTTTTCTTTGAGCTGGAGGAGGTTTATTAATGGCTTTTTTTAAAAACATATCAAACAGAATGGGCATTTTGGGTGAGCTGCTAGGGTTTTTTCTTCAAAACAAGTGGTGGTGGATTACACCTATGCTTCTCATCTTGTTATTATTTGGACTCCTTATCGTATTTGCGCAAAGCTCAGCAATAGCTCCTTTTATATATACTTTGTTTTAATATATAGAGGGTTCGTAGCTAATCTTTCGGTTTGAGTTCATTCTATTATTATGAAAAAGATTCTAATTATAGGCAGTAAAGCTCAGCTTGGTAGCGATTTGTCTAAAGAGCTTAAAAACAAATCCTCAATCGAGATAGTTGCTTTGGATCATACTCAAATAGAGTTAAGGGATAAATCTCCCGTACATAAGTCAATAACCGAACCGAGGCCTGATATTGTTATTAACTGCGGCGCGTATGTAAGGGTGGATGATTGCGAAGAAAACCCCCCTTCTCATGCAATCGAAGTAAACGCTCTAGGGGCGGGTTTTGTGGCCCAGGCATCCGCGGAAATTGGTGCCGTATGCGTATATATAAGCACAGATTTTTAAGCTCGATATGAAATTGATTTCCCTTTGCTTCCGGATTACATTCAGAGGGAAATGGGAAACCAAGGGGGAAGAAATTTTGACCTTTTTGTAATTTCACATAAAATCAACACCCAAAATACCCAAATACTAACAATTCATAATCTATGGATTAAAGAGGAGACATTTAATGGAAAGATTTGTAATTCCACACGAGCACGAGATCACAAAGGAAGACAGACGTAGTTTAAACAAACACGGATCTCTTATTTTATGGTTCACGGGGCTTCCAAGTTCAGGGAAGTCCACAATTGCAAATGAGCTTGAAAAAAAGCTTATTACAATGGGAGCTAGAACATATATCCTTGACGGCGATAATGTAAGGATGGGTCTGTGCAAAGATCTTGGTTTCTCTGAGGCGGATAGAGGCGAGAACATAAGACGAATTGGAGAGGTGTCTAAACTCTTTGTAGATGCAGGATGCATAGTGCTCTCTGCTTTCGTATCCCCTTATATAAAGGACCGCGATGCTGTAAGGGAACTAACAGAAGACGGTGAATTTGTTGAAGTGTTTGTAGATGCACCACTTGAGGTATGCGAAGAAAGGGATGTTAAAGGGCTCTACAAAAAGGCAAGAGCGGGAATAATCAAAGGCTTTACAGGGATCGATGACCCCTATGAAGCACCTCTTAATCCTGAGATAACAATCGACACTAGCAAACTCTCTTTAGAAGAGGGGGTCAATGTCCTTCTTGCTTATCTGGAGAAAAGAGGAGCTCTTCCCTCAAATTAATCCACTTAGTTCTGAGATTTTATTCTAAGGGAACAAATTAATACAAAAGTGGATATTAGTAACAGGCGGGGTGGGTTTTATTGGCTCTCATCTATGCGAGAGGCTTCTAAATGAAGGAAATGAAGTCGTTTGTGCTGATAATTTCTTTACAGGCACCAAAGGTATCTTTCTTCCAACCCTTATTTTGAAGTTATAAGACATGACATATGTCAGCCTCTTTATCTTGAAGTAGACGAAATATATAATCTAGTATGTCCCGCCTCTCCTATTCATTATCAGTTTGATCCCCCTTAAACGATTAAAGTTAACGTCTCAGGTTCAATTAATATGCTGGGTCTGGCAAAGAGACTTAAGATCAAGATCTTCCAGGCCTCGACCAGCGAAGTGTATGGCGATCCCGCAGTCCATCCTCAGCCTGAGAGCTACTGGAGGAATGTGAACCCTATTGGTCCAAATCAAGCTATCTAATTAATTTGACTCAATTACCTGATAACACAAAAAATATCTTGACTTTATGTTGTGAGATGTATTATCATCTTAATAGGAGCGGTGAGTTTTCAAGTTGATCTAAATGTCTGCAATTAAAGCAAAAAAAAGTCAAATGAACACTGATTTATCTAACCTCATTACTGATATTGCGAGAAGGGCGAGAGGTGCATCTTTGGAGCTTTCAAAAGCAATGTCCGGATCAAAAGATGAAGCACTTTATAAAATGGCAGTAGGCCTTATAAAAAGGGCTGATTTCATAATTAACGAAAACCAAATAGATGTGGAACAAGCTTCCTCAAAAGGCCTCTCCGCCGCCATGATCGACAGGCTTACACTTACACACGCTGGCCTGGAAAAAATAGCTAATGGACTAAAAGAAGTAGCGGTTTTAATGGATCCCGTGGGTGAAATTGTCCACATGCGTACACGCCCTAATGGCCTTAAAGTAGGCAAGATGAGAATTCCCCTGGGAGTTATTGGAATTATATATGAGTCAAGACCCAATGTTACAGCGGATGCTGCCGGGCTCTGCCTCAAATCAGGCAATGCGGTAATCTTAAGAGGTGGATCTGAAACAATAAGATCTAACATGGCAATCGGAGAAGTTCTACAGGACGCTCTTTCAGAAAGCGGACTCCCTCGGGACGCAGTTCAGATAATTCCGGTTACAGACAGAGACGCGGTGCTGGAGATGCTCAAACTCGAGGAGTTTATAGATCTTATAATACCAAGGGGCGGGGAAGGGCTCATACGCTTTGTCTCTGAGAATTCAAGAATTCCTGTTCTTAAACACTATAAAGGGGTTTGTCATGTCTTTGTAGATGAGAGTGCTGATCAGGACATGGCGGAAAGCATTTGTATAAACGCGAAAGTTCAGCGCCCCGGAGTATGTAACTCTATGGAAACTATGCTTATTCACGAAAATATTGCGGAGACATTCTTGCCTCGCGTAAGTAAGGTCTTTTTTGATAATGGTGTTGAGTTAAGAGGATGCGAGAGAACCAGAGAAATCGTTCCAGAAGTAGTTGAAGCTACAGAAAACGACTGGTTTGAAGAGTATTTAGAACTTATTTTAAGTGTAAAAGTGGTAAAAGATATGAATGATGCGATAATGCATATCGAGAAATATGGATCCATGCATACCGAGTCCATTATTACTCAAGACTATTCTAATTCACAAGCTTTTATTAATGGTGTTAATTCTTCCACTGTTATGGTCAATGCTTCGACCAGGTTTAACGATGGTTTTGAGCTGGGCCTTGGAGCTGAGATTGGGATAAGCACATCCAAGCTCCATGCTTTTGGACCCATGGGACTTGAAGAATTAACAACGACTAAGTTCATCGTTCTAGGAGAGGGCCAGATAAGAGAGTAAATCCATCTATAAAGGAGGATGGTTTGAGACAGAAAAGATTGAAATCAAAGAAACATACTCAGTCATCACACTCTGTACAAAGAGTCGAACAACGATCAAAGAAGACCTATAATTCTGCAAATAGCCTTACAAAGAATTTCTTTGAGGATTATTCCAAAGAAGCTAAAGCCTTAGCTCAGGACGTCCTTATTCAAGATGACATCGATCAGAAAATAATAAATGAGCTTTCAGAGACGGAAGTAAATCTAAAAGAAAATATTTCTAAGGAAGACATATCTGACAAAGATAAGCCCAAGTTTACGCCCGATGAAGAGTTCAGATTGCTTCAAGTTTATTTTAAAGAGATGGGTACAGAGCCTCTTCTTACTCCCAAGGAAGAAATAGAGGTTTCTGCTAAAATAAAAAGGTGTGAAACTAAAGCCGCACAGGCTAAAATGTTTATTGAATCTATTTTTGAAAAGAGCTTAAGCAAATCTCTTCAAAATACTATTTCAAACGTTGAAAAGAATACAAAAATTAGTAGAGCCCAAAATTATTCTAGAAATAAAAAAGGAATTTCTGGTGTTTTAAAACTTGATAAAGAAATTGCTAAAAAGAGTATAAGACGCTCGAGTCTACTTTCTAAAGTATATCTTTTAAGAGCCAGGCGTTTTAAAGAAAGATTTATAAAAGCCAATTTGAGATTGGTAGTAAGTATAGCTAAAAGGTATATGAGCCGTGGACTCCCCCTTCCGGACCTCATTCAGGAAGGCAATGTAGGGCTTATGAGGGCTGTTGAGAGATTTGATCATACTAAAGGATACAAATTTTCAACCTATGCCTCTTGGTGGATTCATCAGGCGATCTCAAGATCTCTATTGGATCAGACAAGAACTATACGTGTTCCGGTTTACGTCTTAGAGCAAGCTTCTAAAGTTCATAGAATTAGCTCAATCATGAATAAAGAGATAGGGAGAAAACCCCTTCCAGAGGAAATCTCCAAAGAGACGGGTATATCTGTTGAGGGTGTAAAAAGGGTTCTTGAAGCCACAAAAGAAGTAGTTCAGCTGGACTCCCCAGTCTTGGATGGAGAAAAAACTACCCTACTGGATTTTATACCTGATGATATTTCAACAATACCTGACTATGCTGTAGCTAAGGCAACTTTGGCATTAAAAATAAAAGATGCTCTCTCTACTCTGACCCCAAGGGAGGAACTGATTCTAAAGATGAGGTTTGGAATAGACTATGAAACCACTTTTACGTTGGACGAAATAGGTAAATATTTCGAGCTTACAAGAGAGCGCATAAGACAAATTGAAAAGAGATCATTAGAGAAACTTGAAGATTCCGAAGTTGGTGTAATATTAAAAAGTTTTCTTGAGTAGAGTCTATGCTCCTAGGACTCACACTTAAAAATTTTACCATAATCGAAGACCTTTCTGTCAACCTTAGCCCCGGTTTGAATATCATAACTGGGGAAACGGGCGCCGGTAAGTCTGTAATTGTAGACGCCGTCAATATCATACTAGGCGACAAAACCTCCTCAGATAATATAAAATCAGGCCGAGAAGAAGCTCATATTGAAGCCCTTTTTGATATCTCGGGAGATAAAGTGATCAAAGAAAGATTAGAGTCCTCCGGCTTTGATACATCCACTGGGGAGCTTCTAATAAAACGAGTGATTTACCGTAACGCAAGAAGCCGCGTATTTATTAATGGAGGCCTCTCAACCTTAACCCTCTTATCAAAAATCACCCGTGGTTTTGTTGATATATTCAGCCAGCATGAACACCAAAGTCTTTTAAGAGAAGAAAATCACATAAAGATATTAGATAATTTTGGAGAGATTAGTATTGAAGTTTTCGATTTAAGGGAATTATATCAAAACTATGTAAGAGTGAAAAGGGAGCTTGATGATCTTGTACAATCTCAGAAGGACAAATTAGAGAAACAGGATTATCTTAAATACCAGCTAAGTGAAATTAATGAGGCGGAGCTGCAAATAGGAGAAGAAGAAAAGCTTGAAGAGGAAAAGTTAAAACTAAATAACGCTGAAAAGCTCCAATTATCGGCTGAAGGCACTTATGGGACCCTTTATGAGAATGAACGCTCTATTTTGGGCTCACTACAAAATCTAACAGACGATCTCCTAAACTCAGGAAAGGTAGACGCCACACTCGCTGATATTGGAAAGTCAATTGAAAAGGGCATGCTTCAAATACAGGAAGCCGCTTTTTCCTTAAGGGATTATAATTCTGATCTTATTCATGATTCTGGCAGACTTGAGATTGTTGAAGATAGAATTCATCTCATTGGAGATCTAAAGAGAAAATATGGGGAGAGTGTCGCTCAGATAATCTTAAAACGCGATGAAATACAAAAAGAATTAAGCAATATAGAGCACTTTGACGAACGCGTAAATTCACTCACAAACGAATCTCAAAAGATGATGGGAGAATTGTTGGTTCTGGCAGAAAAAATATCCAAAAGTAGAAAGCGAGCATCAAAGAAATTAACGGCCATTTTAGAAAAAGAGTTAAAAGAGGTAGGGATTAAGGGCGGCCAGTTTCATATCGAGTTTACTGATAAGGATGTATCATCAAACGGCATTGATGATATATCTTTTCTTTTCTCAGCTAACCCGGGTGAGAGGCCAAAACCACTTACAAAAGTAGCCTCTGGTGGTGAGCTGTCTCGTATTATGCTAGTGCTTAAGGAAGTAATCGCAAGGGTAGAAGGGGGCTCTGTAATAATATTTGATGAAGCAGACTCTGGTGTAGGAGGGGCGGTTGCGGAGGCAGTCGGGCAGAAAATCAGAAAACTATCTCAGTCCTACCAGGTGATATGCATCACTCACCTTCCACAGGTGGCGAAATTTGCCGACTCCCACCTTAGCGTCCTAAAAACTCACGATGATAACAAAACACAAGTTACTATAAAAAGCTTAGAAGGGGAGGAAAGAGTTATAGAGATTGCGAGAATGATAGGCGGCTTTAATATTACTCAAAAAACTATAGATGCCGCCCAAGAAATGCTAAAATACTAGTCACGATTTAACTTATATTTAATAACCCGTTAATATTATCCAAACAAACTAGACAGGATCAATCAATGAAAGAAATTATTTTAGCAGGCAGGGCGGGGCTTATTTGTCACCTTTAAATAAACGCCAAATTTATATCCCCGAGGGATTTGCACATGGCTTTTGTGTCTTAAGCAACGGTGCGGATGTGCTTTACAAATGTGCTGACTTATATGCACCAGAAGATGAATATGGGCTCTTATGGTCAGATCCTATAATTGAGATAGATTGGCCCGTTTCCAGCCCAATAGTATCCGAGAAAGACTCTAAGTCCCCGGCACTTGATCAAATTGCAGAGGAGTTATTACCGGTCTATACAATATGAAAAATCTACTAGTTACAGGCGGGGCTGGTTTTATAGGGGTAAATTTTATACGATATCTGCTTGAGGAATCGGATTTTGAAGGACGAGTTATAAATGTGGATAAACTCACCCATGCTGCAAACCCCGAGAGCTTGAGTGATATAGAAAATGCATATCCGCAGCGCTATGTATTTATTAAAGCGGATATAAGCGATAAAGACACACTATCACACGCCTTCGATAAATATGAGGTTGATTCAATCTGCAATTTTGCAGCCGAGTCCCATGTTGACCGCTCTATCGTAAGGCCGCAAGAGTTTATCCAAACTAATATCATTGGAACATATAACCTTCTGGAGCTCGTAAGGGAAAGAGGAGGGCGTATTCGTCTATTCCATCATATAAGCACAGACGAGGTATTTGGCAGCTTAGGTGATGAGGGATATTTTACAGAAGAGACTTCCTATAAACCCAACAGTCCTTATTCCGCGTCAAAAGCGTCATCTGATCATCTGGTAAGGGCATATCACAAAACCTATGAGCTCCCGGTTACTATATCAAACTGCTCAAACAACTACGGTCCATTTCAATTCCCGGAAAAGCTCATACCTCTAATGGTTTTAAATGCTATAGATGATAAAACGCTTCCTGTTTACGGAGACGGTCTTAATATAAGGGACTGGCTTTATGTTCGCGACCACTGCACCGCTGTCTGGACTATCATGAAAAAAGGCACCATTGGGGAAACGTATAACATCGGCGGAAGAAATGAAATAGAGAATATTAAAGTTGTCGAGATGATATGTGATTACCTGGACGTGATAGTGGGGAAGAGATCCAATAGAGAGTCCAGAAGAAGTCTTATAACTTTTGTGACAGACCGTCCCGGTCATGATAGGCGCTACGCGATTGATTCAAAGAAGATAACCAGCCAACTCGGATGGATGCCGAGCGAGTCGTTTGAAACGGGACTTCTAAAAACTATAAAATGGTATCTATCCAATGAGAGCTGGGTTAATAGTGTAAGGGGTCGCTAAAAATACATTAACTGGATCAAAGAGCATTACAGCTAACTGTGCCCCCCTAACGGTATGTAGCAAAGACCACAGCCGCAACTACTGTAGTCCAAAGACCTTTTTTGTCCCCTACAGCTGTTTGAGTGATGTTTATTGTTTTTACAATATGGTCACTGATTTTCCATACGTCTTTCTGTTCATCGTAACTCTTGTCAGGATCAAAGGGAACTCCAAGTGTAGTAGCTAACATATAAGCAGCCAAGTCCTCAGCGTAATCACCAGCCAAAGCTTCTTTCTGACCGAAGCTATGATGCTCGGATATGTATCCATGACGGCTTGAATCTTTTGGAATGGCAACACCTGCGGAGGCCGCAACAAGGCGATTGGGTTCATTGGTAGAGTTCTCACTCATAACAACATGCAGGATTTGTCCCGGAAACAAATTCTTGAGACCCGCCGCCTGCTGTACCAGCTGGCAGTCAGGGGGGAAAATGCTCGACACCTTTACAAGGTTAAATTTAGCAATCTTAGCATTTCTAAGGGCCATCTCAAAGCTTGTTAGCTTTTCCTTGTGTCTTCCGACACCTTTTGTTACAAAAGCGGTTTTTGGTATTAGCAATATATTTCTCCGTTAATAAGGTGAAAGATTTTCTACTATCTAACCCTGCTTGTCAATGATGTTTCAATTCTTTTATTCTTAACGTTTATCAAAATAGGAACCTGCTCAATAACCTAATATATAGAAACAGATATCTTCAGTTATATAACACACTTGAAAAAATACTTTTCATGCATATTTTTAGATTATGAAGTAAGCAATATGAAATACAGGAGGCAATTAAATATGGCAATTACAATTGAGCCTTATACGATAAACTCAAATTTTGAGAATTCAAATATTCCTATAACTTACTGGGGAGTTTATTTAGATGATAAAGAGATTTCCACCACTTCCACCAAAGAGCAAGCGGAGAAAACAAAACAGTGGATGGAAAACTGGCTTAATACTAGCAACTAAGAAATATAAAATCATCCATCCTCCTGACCCCGTTGTTGTATAATAATTATGCAACAACGGGGTTTTTTTTGCTATATAATTCAGAACAAATCTGAAAGCCCCCTGCTAAAAAAGGCGCGTGTCTTTGACGATATTCCCTCTTTAAGAGTATATTAGTAGGAATTAAACTACTCACTAATTAGATAGGAATACTAATAAATATGAAAGCTATCGTTACAGGAGGGACAGGATTTATCGGAGGGAAACTCGTAGAGACCCTAGTTGCGAAGGGTCACAAGGTAAGATGCCTTGTGAGAAAAACCAGTAATGTTTCCCGACTAAAGGAACTTGGAGTAGAGCTCTTCCATGGGGATTTGGGAGATCTGGAGGCTTTAAGGAATCTTCCGGACGGCGGCGATGTTATATTCCACCTTGCGGCTCTTGTTACCGACTGGGGGGAAGCCGACAATTTCTATAGATATAATGTTCTCGCCACCAAGGAGCTCTTAGAGTCTTCAAAGGCTCACGGTATGAAAAGGTTTGTATATATGAGCTCGTCGACTGTGGTGTGGAAGTCTGATTTCTGGAATATTCATAAGCTTATAGATATTGATGAGACGTATCCTTATACAGAAAAACACACAGACAATTATAACGCCTCAAAAACACAAGCAGAGAAGCTTGTTTTACAATACAATAACGACAAAGGGTTTGAGACAACAGTCGTCAGACCATCCAATGTTTGGGGGGCAGGGGACACTGTT
>DAOVUC010000196.1 GCA_030632765.1 Candidatus Dadabacteria bacterium | reverse complement strand
TGCCGGTATCAACGATTTCCCGCATGAGAAAGTCAACCGCTTTAAACCCGCCACGGTTAATTTCCGATTTCCAGGCATATGCCCATTCATAAGGGTCTACTCCCTCATCAAGCATCTCATGATACTTCTTTTGAATGGCTTGGACTAGCTTTTCATCGTTACTAATCTCTTGGTTGCTCATATCAGCTCCTCTTATAATTTTTAGAGTTGACTCCTAATTTTGCCCTTCAGACTTATCACTCTTAATGACGGTCTTAGGTAATAATTCGATTCAATTGTATTAGTGTGAAATTCGTTAGTATCTTTCGATAGATTGTCCGGCTTTTTAAATATTTTTCGACTAATTTTTCCACCTTAGCCTTATAACACACACATTTTAATAACACAGTTAAAACCTTCAGTAAATCCTGAGAAATTAACATCTAATCATACATTAAAATCATAAATGTCAAACAGTTATCAATAAATAGTTTGGATAAGAATTGTAGTGCGGTTATTCTATTGAAATCTATACATTTAGATTCATTTTTTCACCAAAGTATCGGGTATGTTAATCTCAGGACTTTTGTTGCCATGATACACGTTCAAAATGTCTCAAAACAATACGGCGATCTCCTTGCTGTAGATAACATCTCCTTCCAATTGAACAAGGGCGATGTGCTGGGATTTCTAGGTCCAAACGGCGCCGGGAAAACTACCACAATGCGTATTATCACCGGATACATGCCCGCGACTAAAGGTAAGGTGTACATTGCAGATGTAGATATATTTGAGGATCCTCTCATTGCAAAATCCCATATTGGCTATCTTCCCGAAAACCCTCCATTATATGAAGATATGATTGTCAGAGATTATCTGGACTTTGTGGCAGAGATTAAGCAGGTGCCGGATAGAGAAAAAAACGGCAGGATCAATTATATAATGGATAAATGCGGTATTTTAGATGTTGGAAAGCGAATAATAGGCCATCTTTCCAAGGGCTATAGACAACGCATAGGAATAGCTCAAGCATTGATTAATGATCCTGCCGTTTTAGTACTCGATGAACCTACAAATGGTCTGGACCCAAAACAAATAATAGAGATAAGAGAACTAATTAAAGGGCTCTCCGGTGATCGAACCGTCATATTGAGCACCCATATCCTTCCTGAGGTCACAATGATATGCAGCAAAGTGGTGATAATCAATAAAGGGAAAATTGCACTTGAGGAGTCGCTTGAAAGGCTTACTAGCAAAATGGATGGGGTAGAGAATATTTTGCTAAAGACCAGATATTGGGGAGAGGAAATTCAGCAAAAAATTATATCACTTCCAAACGTCTCAGATATCAGGTTAGGGATATCAAATGAATTAATTATTCAACCCAAGAAAGGAACCGATATAAGGGAGGAACTCTCAGATTTAATTATGCGAAATGGATGGGGCCTTCTGGAAATGCGTCCTGTTGCCCATAATTTGGAAGAGGTTTTTTTAAGAGTAATATCTTCTGAAGGTGATTAAATGAATGCTGTTTATCCTATTTTAAAGAGGGAACTGAGGTCTTATTTTGCCTCCCCTCTCGCCTATGTAATTTTGGTCGTGTTCCAGGTAATTTCAGCATTGTTTTTTTCCCTATATTTGAAGGGTTTTTTACACTTACAATTCGATCCGAATTTTCAGTTACTCAGGGGTGAGCTCAATCTCAATAATGTAGTTGTTATTCCGTATTTTGACACAATGAGCATAGTATTACTATTTATTATTCCCCTGATAACGATGAGGTTGGTCGCCGATGAGAGGAAAAGTCATACGGCGGAGCTTCTTTTTACCTCCCCTATAAAGCTTCGATCAATTATTTGGGGGAAGTTTCTGGCGGCTCTAATTTTATTGATAATAATGTTGCTTCTTTCCTCTTTAAACCTATTTGTTCTAACTGTTCATGGTAATCCGGATATGGGAGCCATTTTCTCAAGCTATTTGGGACTTCTATTATTAGGCGCCTCTTTTCTATCCTTAGGAATATTTGCATCCTCTCTGTCCAGCAGTCAGTTGGTAGCCGCGATAATTGCTTTTGGCATTTTGCTTTTACTCTGGCTTGTAGGCGCGTCTTCTGATACTGAAAGCTCTATTTTAGGTTACATCTCTTTAATCAATCATTTTGAGAATTTCGGCAAAGGTATAATCGAGCTAAAAGATTTGGCTTACTACTTTTCTATAATCTATATAGGACTTTTCTTAGCTCATACGGCTCTTGATTCGGAAAGGTGGAGATGAGAAAAAGAAAGCTTATCTACGGAACAGGCGCGTTTATATCTGTTGTGAGTACATTGGGGATTATTATAGCTCTTAATTACCTGCTATTTAGAACCGATATAAGGTACGACGTTACTGAAGGGAAGTCCCATACCGTTTCAGCTCAGACCGTTAGGGTGCTTAACAGTGTTGATGATGAAATAGTGATTACCGGGTTTTATAAGGATACCGGGGTTGACAGGGGCGGGTTTGTAGACTTAGCCAAAGAATATTCACGCAGAAATGGCAATATCAACGTAAAATTGATAAACCCTGATAAAGAACCGGGCATTGCTAAAAAATATGGTGTAAAAGAATACGGCAGTGTAGTTGTAGCCCGAGGGGATAAGGTTGTTAAATTAAGGTTAACAGACCCAATAACCGGGGGGATATTAAATAATTCCGAGGAAGAGATTACAAATGCTATCTTAAAACTGACAAGGGGATCTGAGAAAACAATATATTTTTTGTCGGGTCATGGTCAAAGGGACATGGGTAATAGTGTAGATGCCGAGGGATTGGGGTTGCTAAGAAAAACTATTATAGATGAAGGCTACAATGTTAAGGAGTATCTAATTTTAAGAGGAGAGGATTTGCCCAGGGGGAATGCCATTTTATTTGTTGCAGCTCCCAAAAAAGCCCTTTCGCTTAAGGAGATACAATACATCAAGAATTATCTTAATCGTGGGGGGAGGGCCATATTTATGATAGAGCCGCGCTCAGGAAAAGAATTAGTCTCCATATTGAAAACCTATGGGTTTGAGCTTTCTGATGATGTGATTGTTGATCCCAGCTCTAAGCTTGAAGGGGGAGGGGATATAGCGCCTATAGTGTCTGATTATCCATACCATGAAATTACGGAAGGTTTTAGGTTCTCTACAATTTTTCCTTATTCGAGAAGCATTGATATTCTAGGCGGTTTTAATTCTACAGTATTAGCTAACACCGGTGCGTACAGTTGGTCTGAAACTGATTTTGAACTTTTCAATGAAGGGGTTGCTCAGAGGGAGGAATCTGAAAAGGCGGGTCCTCTGGGAGTAGCTGCTGTAGTAGAAAATGCTGAAGATGGGAGAATTGCTGTTTTTGGCAGCGTTGATTTTGTCTCAAATGTTTTTCTTGAGTTCTCGGGTAATAGAGATTTATTTCTCAATACTCTAAATTGGATTTCAGGGGATGAGAACCTGATTTCTATCAGGCCGAAAGCCCTACATAGTGGGAATCTTACAATAACAACAAAGCAGGTAGATTTAATATTCTTATTTACAGTTGTGATGATTCCGGCTGTAATCTTATTCTCAGGATTAGTTATTTGGTGGAAGAGAGGAAGATTGTAATTTTTCTTCAATTCAAGATGATTTATTTGTTAGATGTTGATAAATAGTTAGAGGATATTTGGTAAATAAAAGTGAAATACTTCTTAATAAAATTTAAAGGTACTTTGATTACAGCTTTAGTTTTTATCATTCTACTTTGTTTTATCTATTTTCGCGATACGGAAAGGAATTCAGAAGATTTAACCCCGCAGACATATGATTTTATAGGGGTTGGGGAGGAAGTCTCGTCAGTTGAAATCTATTATCCCAAATCATGGATTCTTCTTGAAAGTGATGGTGAGGGGTGGTTTCTTCTACGGGATGAAAAAAAACTAAATGCTGATAATAAATTAATAGACCATTTAGTAGAAGATATTAAAAATACCGAAATTGCAGGAATTGTTCCTACCGATGAGGTGGATTTGGATCAATTCGGTCTTCAGAATGCCAAGGTGGAGCTCGTAATTATGACGCCTGTACACCATCCTATGTTTAGAGTCGGGGATAAAATACCGGTTGGCTCCGGAACCTATGTATATGTTCCTGATGAGAATATAGTGCTGGTTGTTGAGAGGG
>DAOVUC010000071.1 GCA_030632765.1 Candidatus Dadabacteria bacterium | reverse complement strand
TGAAAAAGTTATTGCCGCAAAAGTATCTGGCGGAACTTATTTGAAATTTGCTAAGTTTAATTTGAAGCTGATTAAATGTCGGCACATGTGGACAGGGGCCCTGTTGAGGATTGCAGCGTTACGACTCCAATTAACAAATAACCTAATGCGACCGCGATTGTCGCAATATGCCAAAGGAACGCTGTTATAACCATAAATCTAGAGGGAAGACAAGGGAGGACTTATTCTATTTGACCGGACCGCCGCTTTGGGAGAACACAAGTAGCAAAAGTTCCGAGTCTCCGAGTCTGAGATAGGACAACTCTATATCAGTTGAAGGGAAATCCCACTTTCTGTCGGCAGAGGTTCCCGGGTCATTGGATGTCTCCTCAATATCGGGGTCTCCGTACTTTTCAACCAAATAATTTTCAAGACCAATAAACGTCTCGGCCCATTCAAACTGAGCCGGCTGTCCTTCTGGGACAAACACTATCCTTTTAAGCCTTTTTGTATCTTCATCCATCCAAAAACTGGCCCTGAAGTTACTATTCCCCATTATAATTCCTTTAAGCTCAAGAGCTGAATACATACTTTCCTTCTTGTCATGCTTTGCATCTCTCTTCTTAATTTCTTTCCCTAATACAGCTTGTACCTCCTCCCCTGTCATACCCCATTTAACATTATCCCAGCCGTAAACGTCCTTGAGTTTTGTGGCAGCATTTAGCGACAACGACGAGATTATATAAATCATAAGAACTGTGATGGAAATTAATCTTTTCAATATAGCCCCCTCCTATAGTGTCTGCGCCTCAAGGCATCTCTATTCTAGAAGCTCAATAAAACTATAAATTAAAAATGGGGGAATTTAAATTTATTTTTCCAGGCGAGCGGGTTATTTATTTCATGCGCTATACTTGAGACAAGTTGTCCTAGCTAATCAAGTCTATCTAAATTGTGACGCGAAAACTCTGCATAGATCACATCCGTATGTTATTATTTTATATATAACATCGACGTATATACGGGGTGATTAGAATATGAAAAACAGACTGTTTCCAATAGCTGTCCTCATAATATTCACCACACTTTTAACTTTATCAGGAGCCCTTTTCGCAGCAAGGGTATTTTCATACAAAAAGAAAATATTTAAGCACAATACAAGTCTGGTTGACAGTTACTTACAATTTTATACGACTGCCATTCGGTAGATTTATTAATCACAACTTGGCAGCTCTTCACCTCTAACCATAGCCTCAAGAGAAACACGTGGGCATATGTTGTCTTCTATGTAGTGCATCAAATTAGTAGCGACTCCGCGAATTCGGGACTCTGTCCTCTCCTCGTTACATGATCCGTCCTCATTAAACACCTCTCTGCAGTTTGCAACCGACACTGGACCTGGAAGAACTATTGCTCCTACGTGAGAGCATACACCGCGCAAGCTTTCAAGAGATTTAATAGCACCGATTGCACCTGCGGCAACTCCGAGGAGGGCAATAGGCTTACCGGACATCACGGAGGGAAATCCCAAGTTTTCAATTGCGAGTTTCATAATGCTTGAAAAAGACCCGTGGTATTCCGGTGTGGCAAGAATAATTCCCGTAGCTTCAGTAACAGCCTCTCTCATTCTCACAGGATCAGGAGAGTCACCTCCAAGCCCTGGGGGATAAAGATGGACCTTAGCCGGGTCAAAGATATCCACAGACACGCCGCTGTGTTTCTTAAGCTCATCCAGCACTAAATCAAGAGCCATCGCCGTATAATTGTTTGGCCTCACACTTCCTAAGATTGCTACGATTTTTATGTTTCTATCGCTCACAGGCACTCTCCTTCATCTAACATGATTTAATTTCAATCTACACTCACACGTAATAAAAGTAAATTGTTGTATACACAGACTGAAGCTATAATATATGTTAGAAGCAAGTGCGTTAAATTGAAGTATATTTATTAAAGCTCCCGAAATCCTGGAACTCTACCAAAAGGAGGTAGTTTAAAATCGATAAAGATAAATTCTTAGACTGTCTTGCTATTTACGGCGCTGACATGGACAAATGGACAACTGAACCAAAAGATATGGAGCAAGTCTTTATCTCCTCTCCGGAACTACATCATATACTCAAAAAAGAAAAGGAGCTTAAGGACATGATGAATAGGCAATCATTTGAAGGAGATTTATCCAAATAATGCCTAAGAACGACAATCCGGGAGTTATAGCCCCGCCGCCGCTTATATTCCTTTGCTTTTTAGCTGCAGGGTACTACATCAACCGCATATATCCGATTCCCGTAATTGAAAGACCTCTGGGAACTATTATCGCGGGAATATTTATTGTTTATGCCTGCCTCACTGCGGGACTCGCCTTTTACTATATGATAAAAGCAGGCACCAATGTTGATGTCAGAAAACCGGCCAAGGCTATTGTTACTGAGAGTGTTTACTCTTACTCCAGAAACCCAATGTATCTTTCAATGGTCATTCTACTAATTGCATTTACTTTTTTAACCAATGCTCTGTGGATCGCGATTCTATGCCCTGTTTTTATGATTATTATGCAAAAGGGTGTCATAGAGCGTGAAGAAGACTATCTGGAGAGAAAGTTCGGAAAGGAGTATCTGGATTATAAACAGCGCGTCAGACGATGGATATAATCTTTTGACTTTAGTATTTAATCCTACTTATATTAAAAACTAGTCCAAAAAGCAACAATATTGTCACAAACAACTGTAATTATTGATTTAATCACCATTTCATACTTAATCAAATCCCCTCTATTGACAACCAACTGGTTCATATAACACATCACTGGAGTTTTTGTCTAATATTTCGGCAAATCAGCCACAGCACAATTTCACAATGTTTACAGCAAGTTAGGGGCATATTTAGCTTCTTAACATTAAAACGGGTTGACATCATTACGTAATGATGTTATAAATGAGTTGTGACCGCAAGAACAATAACACAAAGGGCTAACCCAGAGAAAATGCATAGAGGCTCGCTTTATATCCCTGCGTTTCTTTACGAAAGACTGCGCCTCTATTCATTTATTAGCAGAAAAAGCCAGTCAAAGATTATTGAAGAAGCAATCAGCAACTTTCTTGATGAAGATGTGACGGGCAAGGAGATTGATAACGTATTAATGTACAAACCGGATTAAAAGAGGAAACTCGATAGAGAGGATGGAACCATGAGAGTGAGAGAGATGATCAAATTTTTAGTCGAGAACAAGGGTTGGTATCTGGTTAGGATATGCGGCTGCCACCGCCAGTTCAAACTAAGAAGCAAGAAGAGCAGGCTTACTATAAATTGTAGAATGGATAAGGAAATAGCGGAAGGCGCTCTTTATCATTCCATTAATCAATGCTTTGACGCTGAAGAAATAATAAGTAAAGACCAATACGAAATTACTATTGAAGAATCATCAAACTGCTATTCCGCATACAGCTTGGACCTGCCGGGGTGCATTGTGGTAGGTGACACAGTAGAAGAAACCAAAGAACTAATGATAGGGGCCGTCAAGCTCCATTTGGAAGGCCTCAAACAAGAAGGACTAGTAGTCCCAGATCCCGGAAATGCTGCTACATATTTTGAGTTAAAGCAAGCCTCCTGAAGTGTGATCATATCCCACCTTGCGCAATATTAATTATTTAAGTTACGGGTCTTATGCAAGGTGGGATATGATCTTTTATTAAATCCAATTAAAACTCGGCCAGCAGAATGAAATCATGACAGAGTTAGATATTTTTTCTCATACTGGTATAATCAACCCCTCAAACAATACCAATACGGAGAGGTGGCCGAGTGGTCGAAGGCGCTCGCCTGCTAAGCGAGTAAGGGGGTTATTCTCCTTCGAGGGTTCGAATCCCTCCCTCTCCGCCATCATAGAGAAAGGACCGCCCGCCGTACGATTTCCCGGAACATTATTTGCAGTCACGATAGAACAGTCCCGTTAATTTAACTCACGAACAAGAAATAAAAACACTTCTAAATATTTTGGGCTTCGATTGCAGATATTAAGCTATATCCTGAGGCAGGTTTGTCTGTAATTCCTTGGTAGATTCACTTATTTCAAGCGAATGAGTAATACATGGAAGAGGCTCGGCATGCACCTCTAAATAGTCCGCTTCTCCAAGTTCTTCTCTTACATCAAAAGCGAGCTTTTCTTTCTCCAAGTCAAACTGTGCGTTAACACCTGGTTTGTTTCCCCTCGCATCAACTCTTATCCATTTATCAACCGATTCGAGATAGAGACCATTTAATGAGTGAAGGCACATTTGATCGCTTCCTTCCTCAAATAACAACTTTTGATAGCAGAACCCGGCGGGTATTTCGCAGGCTCTCAAAAGTGCTGCCAAAAGGTGTGATTTCGCGTAGCAAATTCCATGGCCCTGCATTAGGACCTCTGAAGCGTTTTTTGTTACTCTACTTGCTTGAATATCAAAGGAATGGTCTATTTCATCTCTGACAAATTCAAATAACGCCTTAGCCGTATCGATATCCGAATCGTAATCCTTTTTTATCTCATTCACTTTAGAGAGAAGAAGTGGATTCTTATAATCAATCATATCGCTTTGTTTCAAATATTCTTCTTTCGAATCCAGTATTTGTATTGTTATATCCCTGATTATAGAGGGGCCTTGGAGATAAATCAGACAGACATACTTAGTTCTTTATGCTATCAAACAGTTCGAGTAAATACTCTCCGCTCTTTTTAGCAAAGGCAAGAATCCGCTCTCGCTCATCCTCATTTAGATTGTTTTCAATGTTACGGATTGTTCTTTTAATAGCGAGCGAATGCCCAAGGTCTTCCTTTGCGTGGATTTCTACAAATGTGGAGGGAAAGTTTAGCGGATTATGCTTGGGAAACATCGCTCCGGAAGCATTTCAAACAGATAGGAATGGCCCAAAATCCCAAGCGGGAATTCGCGGGCGCACTCTTGAAGGAAATTATCATACTCAGCCGCGATTGAGGTCTCTGACAAGTCCACCTCCCCTACCCCGATTCCATTTAAATCCTCAAGCGCAATTTCCGCATGCCCTAGCTCTCCCCTGGCACATACATCAAACCTCTCACTCAGGTAAGGATTCCCCTCTTTAGTCATCTCACTCGCAAGGTTTACTGCTCTTTTGCTTATATACTCGATTATATAGAAAGTCTTCAGGAACCTTATATAATCATCCTTAGAGATATCACCTGAAAGAAGAGCCTTTACTTCTTCCATATCCTCGACTTTGCGAAGATATGCTATTACTAGCCGATCTAGTCTTGCTTCAAAAGTATTCATGATTGGGCATATATGATATATGAAACCACGCAGTACGCAACATACAAATATTCTCTCATCTTAACCATATAATATTGATGTGCGGCATATAATCAGTAAACTAATTAGCTCGCTGTGCGCCCGTAGCTCAATTGGACAGAGTGCTTGATTACGGATCAAGAGGTTGGGGGTTCAACTCCCTCCGGGCGCGCCAGCTTTTCATTAATACTTTTTCGGAATTTGTCATTTCTTGGCACTTCTCTTATTCCATAACCCATGATTTTACTATTCTGACCAGTTCTTAAAAAAGGCTTTACTCTCTTAAGAAACAATTCTGAACTATTGCTGAAGCCACGCAATAATCCATTAAAGCTGCCAGCTATAAAATCAGCTATTTGAATACCAGCGCTATGATGTGAATATTCAAAGTTGAGGCTATCCTTTATGTGTGTGTATTTTACAAAATCGCCAGATTTATACATTTCATGATATGCTTCACGTAGCCATCTGTCTTTTTTTTCTGATAATGGGTCTGCAAAGATTATCGCAAGATTACTGTCGTCATCCTCTATTTCCATTTCGATCCTCTGCATGTGCTCTTGCAGATGTCTCTCGAGATGCCATGCTTCAGGCATATCAATTGGTTCTTTATTGTCAGAAACAGTAATTATCACTTTACAATAAGTAATTTCATTTAAGAGTTGCAGTACCTGATCAGCAAAGTCTAAAAGTTTCGATGAATTTGCATAAACGGACAACAAGGAATAAGGTTTCTTCCCAATAATCTCTTTTTCATCTTTTTCATGCTTATAAATACTCCAAATGTGAGACCACTTAACTTCTACAATACCTGGTATCCCATAATTTTTACGAATAAGAACTAACTTTTGGCTCAAACTTTTCCAATCATCTGCTTTCATTAAAACAGTTGCACGGGAGTAGTAAGGATTGGATTTTATAAACCTCTTCGAAGCATTTTTTTGGAAGTTACCACTTTCATCACTGCTGGCAAAATAAATTGGCATTTGTCTTTCAATTAATTTTTATTAGGGTAACACAGACTCGGCATCTATTTCTACAACTGAGAGGAAAAGGCGGCTGTAAATTGCCTTGATATATTCGAGCGCCCTACCCTCGGATCTTTGGATTCCTTTGTGAAAATGAACCGGAAAAGATAAACAAGATAGCGCGCCAAGTTTGAAATCCCTTACTGCTTCGTCCCAACTGTAATCCTCTACACCATTTTCAAGAAGTTTTTCATACCAATGCCTAAGCGCCTCAAACTGATGCCCCCTCCGCTCACTCGGAAGCTCACTCCCTCCAATCAATCTTGCAACATCGGTAGCGCCCATGCTCCGAATCACAAACTGCCAGTCTAAAACGACCACAGCTTCATCACTGCCGGGTTCTCCAAAAAGCAAATTATCCTCTTTCATATCGTCGTGTGTTATTGTCTTAGGTCTTTTTGATATTTCTTGAGATATCCAGGAAATATAAGGTCCTATTTTCTCTCCAACCTTAAGTCCTTTCGGGTCAATAAAATATCCGCAAAGTTCCACAAATGAATCCCAGTTTTCATTATAATCCGCTTCTATATTATTAGTGGTCGGCATCCAGTCCAGTGAATTTAAGGCAGGGTTATTCCAATAGGTGGCATGCACTTTTGCTAATGATCCTAGGGTTAACTGTACTTGGTTCTGGTCCATTCCTGTAACCTGATCCCCTGGAGTAAGATAGCTCAAATCTTCCATCAACATCAGATTGCAATGATATCCATTGACTGAATAGAATAATTTTGGAAGACGAATCGGTATATTTACTGCCACTTCTTTGTAAAAATTAATTTCACGCTCAAAGGCATTTAATTCATAACTGAACTCTCGGAACATATGTGACTCAGACAACAATTTTGTTACAAATGAGGTGGGGGCATTCTCATCAGGGGAATCATATTCAACTTCAATTTTTACAATAGTACTTAGCCAGGCTTTCCCTTTGGCCAATATCTCCTTTCTGATATTCTTTACATGAGAATGGGTTAGCAGCCCCGCCTGTCTGAGTGCATAGGTCAGCCACTCAGGAGTGATATCATCAGGATGTTTTGGATACTCTTCTGTCATTATACTTATAATACTGAATTCAGAACCAGGGTATCAAGAGGCTGAAATCGATTTATTGCAACAATCCTATTTTCAGACTAACTTAATATCAATATGGCTTTCAATCTAAGGACATTTGCCACTAAACGTGCAATCACCAGTGCCATTTTTGCTGGATCATCTTTCGTCATTGAGCCATGCCAAGAAAAGCTTGTAGCCTAGCGCGAAAACGATCGCGCCAACGAAGAGGCCGATGATCCCCATTGCCAAGAAGCCGCCTATTGCTCCAATGAAGATGACAAGCATAGGAACGTCGACTCCACGACCCATCAAGAGGGGTTTAAG
>DAOVUC010000052.1 GCA_030632765.1 Candidatus Dadabacteria bacterium | reverse complement strand
GGGCATCTGACTATGTTTTTCTCAATCTCGTCAAAATCGATATTATCTGCAACCACATCCCCTACCTGTTTTACGTAGCCATATGTATGAATGCCGTTTAAATTTAGAATCTTTTTAGCTATAGCCGCTGCCGCAACACGTCCTACGGTTTCCCTGTTTGAAGATCTGCCGCCGCCTCTATAGTCCCTGTCCCCGTATTTTGCGTCATATGTGAAGTCGGCGTGTCCCGGGCGATATGTGTCTTTTATATCCTCATAGGATTTTGAGATAGCATCTGTGTTTCTTACCATTAATGAGATAGGGGTTCCGAGAGTCTTCCCTTCAAATATTCCCGACAGTATTTCGACCGTGTCAGGTTCTTTTCGCTGAGTCGTTATCTTACTTTGTCCTGGACGCCTGCGGTCTAGCTCAAACTGAATATCTTTAACTGAGATCTCAAGACCCGCGGGGCAGCCGTCCAAAACGACTCCAACAGCTGGGCCGTGGGACTCTCCCCAGGTTGTTATGCGGAAAATTGTACCAAATGAATTGCCGGGCATAAGAAGATTTTATATGAAATGAAAGACGTTGCAAATTTGGTTATGTGTCAATATATCCGTTTTCCTTGAACCACCCTACAGTTTTACGAATGCTTTCTTTAATATCTGAGGGTGAATAGCCCAATTCTTCTTTAGCTTTTGAGCAGTCAAAATGCCATTTGAGTTTAGAAAGTTTTACTGAATCCAAGTCCATGGTCGAATAATTAGGGAAACTCATACCTAGGATTCTCTCGACAAAATATCCTGATATTAAAGCCATGAAATATGGGATTTTCATTTTAGGTTTTGGTACTCCTGTAACTTCTTCTAATAAATTGAATAGTTCCAGCAAAGTAAAATTCTGATTTCCTAGAATATAACGCTCTCCAACCCTACCTTTTTCAGCAGCTAGAATATGACCCTCAGCAACGTCCTCTACATCCACAATATTTAGAGTACCGTCCATATAACCCGGAAACTTCTTTTTGTAAAACCAAAGAATAAATGCTGTGCTAGATAAATAAATGTCCCCGGTGCCGATTACTGTAGATGGATTTACTACAACAAGTGGTAACCCTTGTTTTGCCAGCTCAAGCGCTATCCGCTCTCCTCTATGCTTAGTGTCCAGATATTTAACTCCCAAGTAATCAAGACTATACTCAGTTTCCTCGTTAGCGATACCGCGATGCGAATCCACTCCAATTGCAGCAATACTGCTGGTGTGAACCACTTTTTTAATACCGGCATTAAGTGCTGCATTTAGTATGTTTGAGGTCCCTTTTACATTTATTTCTTCCATCTTTTGATAATCTTTTTTTCTAAAAGAGGCTACTCCTGCAGTGTGATACAAAGTATCGCAGCCTTTAAGCGCTTCATTTATAGAATTTATATCAAGGACATCGCCATATACTCTTTCAACATCGATGTCATCGATGTTCGAGGTTTTGCTTGATTTTCTTAGAAGGATTTTTACACGCTCTCCTCTCTGAAGCAGTTTTCTGGTAATATGAGAGCCTATAAATCCTGTTGCTCCCGTGACAAGAATAGCCATTATTAAGCCTCCTAAAGAGATTTGAAGAACTCATATTACAATAAATACCAGAGAAAAACAATTTATGTCTTATCGTCAGATGCTCAATCATATTTCTACTGTATTCAGGAAATTCTGGAGCGTGGATTTTTAAATTATTACTCTAGGCATTGAGTTCAATTTTTATCAATGTATATTTTTACGACTACTTTAAACAGGGGATAGTATGGAATTAGAGGAACTTTTAAAAGACAGAGAATTTGACGAGGGTCAAAAAAGACTAAACGAGGCGCTGGTCATAGCCCACAGAGAATGGGAGAATGTTAGGTCCTCTCTTGAGCTCTCAGGCGATATAGGGGAGTTTGATAAAGAAGACTTTATGATAGGCCTGATTGAAGAGGACGTTATAATTCGCGAGCCCCTTTTAAGCCCGACCAAGTCGGTATCCGTATATGCACCCACTTATTATCCGATGTACTTTGTGAAGAATGTTCTAACTATGGATCAAAAGCTTTCCGAAGAAGGCTACTCTACAATAGAAGCGCTATACGTTTATGTTGAATTAGCGACAAAAGCAGCACAGAGATTAGGGCTTAAAGGCTCCTTCGCCGTGTCTTTTGGTGCTGGTTACGGCAGCGCACGCTCAGGGTGGATAGCTGAGAAAGGATATCCAATAGAGAGAGAGTTGTTTGTGAAAATGTTTTTCAGAAATAGGAAGAAAAGCTACGATTGGGGTTTTTTCTGGAGCTCGGTAAAAGAAAATCTAAACGGCATTTTTATTAAATTTCAGGCGTGGCAAGATGATGAGAGCCTCTACAAGAAAGAAGTTAAGTCCGACGCTATTGTTAAGCCGATGCTTGTCTGACTCTAATTGTCAAGGAATTTTTTATTAGATAGCCCATATTTAATTAGGCAAAATCGTCTTCATACTCAGGGGCAAGGTTCTCAAAACTCGGGACCCCTCGTTTTTCCAGGAATGCCAGTTTTATACTACCTATGGGTCCGTTTCTTTGCTTGCCTATTATTAATTCCGCAATTCCGTCTTTTTCTTCGTCAGCCTTTTTGTAAACATCAGCTCTATGAATAAAGAGTACTAAATCGGCATCTTGCTCAATTGCGCCGCTTTCTCGTAAATCCGCTAGCTGCGGGCGTCTGTCGGAGCGTGATTCAGTCTGTCTGCTAAGCTGGGAGACAGCTATTACGGGTATGGAGAGCTCTTTGGCGAGGGCTTTGAGAGAACCTGAAATTTCCGCTATCTCTCTTTCCCTCGATTCGACCCTCCTGCTCCCCCTCATAAGCTGTAAGTAATCAACAATTATTAAATCAAGGCCTTTGTCCCTTTGCTGTCTTCTGGCTTTGGCGCGTATTTCCAATACGGTTATAGCCGGGGTGTCATCAATATATATTTTTGCCTGTCCAAGCTCATCAGCCGCGTGTACTAGTTTTTCTAAGTCTTCGTCTTTAATGTAGCCGCTTCTGATATTTGAGTAACTGACCTTGGATTTATTAGAAAGCATCCTGAGCATTAACTGCTCTTTGGTCATTTCAAGGGAAAATATACCGATCGATTTGCCGTGCTCCATCGCAGCATGTGCTGCAATATTCAAAGAAATGGATGTTTTGCCGAGCCCGGGTCTACCTGCTATGATTACCAGGTCTGCATTCTGGAGACCAGAGGTCATGTAGTCAAGTTTTTCAAACCCCGTCGGGATCCCTGTAACTAATTCCTTTCTTGCGTGCAGCCGCTCAATGATTTCAAGCGCTTTTACTGCTAACTCTCTTGAGTCATAGAAACTGGGCTTGATTTTATTCTGGGCAATATCTAAGATCGTATGCTCTGCTCGGTCTATAAATTCGTCCAAGTCAACATTCTCATCATTTCCACGGTGAGCAATGTCGGTTGCGGCCATGACCAGTTTTCTTAAAATGGACTTTTCTTTGACTAATTTTGCATAATAATCGACGTTCTCTGTTGTTGGTACCAGTTCAGTCAGATATGTGAGATAGCTGCTTTCACCCACTTCTTCGAGGAGATTTCCCTTTGATTTGAGATGATCAAATAGTGTGAGTAGGTCAATAGGTTTATTATCCCTATCCAGATCTATCATCGAGTTAAAGATTTTACGGTGGGCTTCTTTATAGAAGTCCTCAGGAATCAGAATTTCGAGCACTTGGTTAATTACCGTGCTTTCTATAAGAATTGCACCTAAAACGGCTTGCTCTGCCTCTGTGTTCTGCGGAAGCGGTCTTGATAGCATCTCCATGACTTTATATTAAATCACTTGTAAGGGGTGTTTTCAATATCCGGTTAATAATAGTGAGGCTGCTATTAATACTATTCAACAATTACAATCCCTATATCCATTACATTTGTTCCCGTCGGGCCTGTAATAATTAAATCTCCTAACTTGTCGAAAAAATCATAAGAGTTGTTTTGAGCAAGGTGCTCTCTTGCGCTTACGTTAATTGTTCTTGCTTCTATCCTGCTTTGTCCATCACAAATAGCTCCTGCAGCGTCTATAGGGCCGTCTACTCCATCCGTATCACAAAATAATCCTACAACGTTATGCCCCATTATCTCCATGCAAAAAGAAAGCGCTGTTTCAGTGCTTCTGCCGCCTTGTCCCATGCTGTGGACTGTAACGGTTGTCTCGCCGCCAAAAATAATACAGCTGGGTCTTTTTACAGGAATATCGGACCTTTCGATATCAAAAGCAATTGCCGCTACTACTTTGGCTACTTCCTTTGCTTCTCCACTGATTTGAGAAGACAGCATAAGTGTATTGTATCCAAATTCGTTTGCCTTTTTCTGGGCGGCCGTTAGGGATTTAATATTGCTGCCGACTATTAAAGTCTGGACCATATCCGGGTCAAATTCTCCATCTTTTAATGTTTCAGGCAATTCTCCATTCTTTCCGTCCTCAAGATGTACGACAAATTGAGGTGGAAGCTTATGCTCTAAACCTAGAGCTTCCACGACTCGCCAGGCATCTTCATACGTAGTCGAATCGGGCACGGTAGGGCCTGAGGCTATTGCGTCCACCTTATCACTTACTACGTTAGAGAGTATTAGAGTAATAACACGGGCAGGCAAAGCTTTTTTTAAAAGCCCTCCGCCCTTAATTTGCGAGATGTGTTTTCTGATTGCGTTTAGGCCGTTTTTATCGACCCCGGTTCTCAAAAGTGTTTCCGTAGCCTTCCTCATATCATCCAGAGTAAGCCCCGGAGAGGGCATTGACAACAGTGCGCTTCCTCCACCAGAGATTAAGAATATAACTAGATCTCTTTCCCCGGCAGTTCCGAGTATGGACAAAACTTCCCTTGCCGCACTTACGCTTCTTTCATCTGGAACGGGGTGTCCGGATAGGTAAAATCCAAGCTTTCTAAAATGTTTTTCAGGCTGCAGGTTTGATATAACCATGCCCCCGGTAAGTCTGTCCCCTAATACTTCTTCGACCCCTTGTGCCATTGCGGAGGCGGCTTTTCCAAACGCTATTGTATATACGGACTCAAATTCTTTCAGGTTATATACTTTAGACTCAACTCTTAGTACATCGTCTTCTAAGCTTAAATAGTCGAGCACGCATTTTTTCGGATTTGCAGCTTCAACGGCCTCGTTATATATCTTAAGTGCATTCTCTCTTGTTTTCTCTATATCCATAGTCTCAACGATAGATAGATTATATATTAAGATTTCATATAGATAGGGGTCAGTCTTTGCTGAGCTCTTCTATTACTCTATCTACTCTTTCCTTTGTGAGGTTTTCTTCAAGCGTGTCGTCAACAAGCATCACGGGGGCACTCCCGCATGAAGCCAGACATTCCGCCTCCATTAGCGTGATTTTCCCATCTGGGGTTGTCTCCCCGGTCTTAATACCCAATTTGTCACACATATAGTGTTCCACATGTTCGGCTCCTCTCAAAGCGCAAGAAAGTGTCCTGCAGACCCAAACAATATGTTTTCCTACCGGTTCCGTAAAAAACATCGTATAGAAAGTAGCCACATTTTGAACACTCGATGGACTAATTTCCAGCATGTTTGCCGCCTCCATCATAGACTCATTTGAGAGTGATCCATACTCATTTTGAATCTCTCTTAGTACCGGTATAAGAGCTGATCGGTTGGTTTCTGATTCAGAGATTATCGTATTTAATCTTTTTTTAAGTGGTTCGGAAAAAGGCATTTAGTATTCTCCAAGATTAGTTCCGATAATCTTACATGGTTTGAATCTGATCTCAAGATTAAGAGTTTTTCTTGCGATAGACTATTGATAGATATGTTTTTTGGCTATAAATTTATCATCAATGTTATTATTAGCTTAAGCCGGGCTAATAAATTCATAGTTGATATATCTTCAAAGAAAAAAAAGATATCGGCACTTATTGAGAAACGATTTAAAATAATCATATACGGAAGGAAAATAATATGCTCGGAGTATTTAAAGATATATTTGATGGCTCTAAAAAAGAACCAAGTGCGGGAGATAGAGAACTTAAGTTAAAGGTTTCTACTTGTGTGATTTTATTAGAAGCCGCAACTGCGGATTCTAATTTTTCTGCACAGGAGCAGGAAAAGATAATTCAAATATTAAAATCGAAATTTCAGATGGATGACCGCTCAGTTAAAGAGCTGATTGATAAATCGACTGCGGAGAGAGAGAATTCTACAGATTTATGGTATTTCACTAATCTTATAAATGAGAATTTGGATAATGAAGAAAAATACAATTTGATGGAGTTGGTTTGGGAAGTGATATATTCAGACGGAACCCTTGATAAGTTTGAAAACTATATTGCACATAAACTTTTAAGTATGCTTAACCTCGAGCATTCAAGATACATTGAGCTTAAAATGAAAGTAAAAAATGATGCTGAAACTGCTTAGAATTCTTTTGGTCTTCTCAATGTATCATATATAAAACTTAGCTTGATTTGTTTTTGATCTTCTCTTTTACATAGATTTCTTGATTGCTGATTAAATTGTGCTTTCTTATATCTTTGACACAGGGATAATATAATTATGAATTTCCGATCGGGAGCCAATAGTGAGTCAATATAATAACCCAAGACGGGTCGCTATTGTTTACGGTCTGAGAACTCCTTTCATAAAATCAGGGACACTCTTTAAAGGGTTTACATCTTTAGATCTGGGGAAAACCGTAACTGTAGAACTAGTAAATAGGACCGAGATTGATCCCGGGGAAATAGATAAAGTAATTATAGGCACTGTCCTTCCTTCTATTAAGACTTCAAATCTGGCAAGAGAAATAGTGCTTAGTTCTGGAATTCCGGCATCAGTTCCGGCTTTTACAGTAACGAGTGCGTGTGCTTCGGCAACTCAGGCTTTTACCAGTGCGGTGGAGAGCATCTTGTCCGGTGACTCAGAGGTGGTGGTAGCAGGTGGAGTTGAATCGATCTCTGATTTTCCTGTTCTTTTTTCCAAAAGGGTCAGGGGTATGCTCTTTGATTCTTCAAAAGGAAAAAACCTTCTTCAAAAAGCTAAACCATTTTTAAAAATGGGTGTAGGTGATATTGCCCCTGACGTCCCGGCAATAGCAGAGCGTTCCACAGGTTTAACGATGGGAGAATCCGCAGAAAAAATGGCGCGTCAAAACCAAATCCCCCGCAAAGAACAGGACGGCTTTGCGCTCCGTAGTCATTTGTTGGCATCTAAAGCTCAAAAAGAGGGAATATTTCGAAAAGAATTAGTAAGTACATATGTCCCCCCGGATTTTGAAGAACTTGTCTCCATTGATAACGGGATCAAAAGTGATTTGAGTATGGAGGAGCTCTCACAACTCCATCCTGCGTTTGATAAACAATACGGCACAGTAACATCGGGCAACTCAGCTCCTTTGTCAGATGGGGCTTGCGCTATCCTTCTTATGTCCGCTGAAAAAGCCAAAGCTCTTGGTTATAAGCCGCTCGGGTATGTCCGTTCCTATGCATACTCGGCACTTGATCCTTCAGATCAGCTGCTTATGGGTCCCGCGTATTCAACGCCCGTTGCTTTAGAGAAGGCAGGGCTGTCACTTAAGGATATGGATCTTATAGAAATACATGAAGCTTTTTCGGCCCAGGTACTTTCAACTGTAAAGGCTTTCGCCTCAAAAAAGTTTGCCGAGGAAAAGCTTTCCCGAACTAAAGCGATTGGGGAGATCGATATGGACAAAGTAAATGTTACGGGCGGCTCTATTGCTATAGGACATCCTTTTGGGGCTACAGGTGGAAGAATAGTTATGACCCTTTTATATGGACTCCACAGGAGGCAAGGGAATTTCGGGCTGGCTACAGTTTGTGCCGCGGGGGGTCTTGGGGCTTCAATAGTGTTAGAAAGAGAATAATTCTTTATAAGATAAATAGAAATGAATAACATATCATTTGAATTGGACAATAACGGTATCGCGGTGCTTAGATTTGATAATCCTGAGAGCTCCGTAAATAAGCTATCTCAAAATGACATTAGCTGGTTGCTTGAGTTTTTGGGCAACATTGATAGCCATCTTGATATGATAGAAAACGAAGATGAAATAAGGGCTGTAGTTCTCTATAGCCCCAAGGAAAACAGTTTTCTTAGCGGCGGTGATATTAGGGAGTATTTAAACTTCACTCTTACTGACGAGGGCAGGGCATATAGCTTAAAGGCGCAGGAAGTGACTGAAAAGATGGAGAGTTCAAGAGCCCCTTTTATTGCTGCGGCAAGTGGCGCGTGCCTTGGTTTGGGTCTTGAAATAGTACTTTCTTGCACCTACAGAATTGCGGCTGGCAACTCCCAAACTTGTTTCGGAATGAACGGGTTTGAAACAGGTTTAATACCTTGTGCAGGAGGGACGCAGAGGCTCCCCAGGCTTATCGGTACAAGAGAGGCGCTTGACCTAATACTCTCAGGAGACACCTTCAATTTCGATTATGCAAAGAACCTTGGACTCATAGATGAGGTGGTTCCGGAGGAAATATTTCTTGAGATTTCAATAGAACGTGCTCTTCAGATATCGAATAAAGAATTTAAACCTAGGAGGCCTCACTTTAGAGGAATAAAATATACGATAGTCAATGAGAATCCGATTGCCCGAAAAAAACTTTTCAATGACTCCAGAAAACAGGTGAAAAAAGACCGTCAGCCTGCTATTACCTCCCCTATAATGGCTATAGAGGCTCTTGAAGTCGGGATGTCTAGTTTTAATAGGGGGCTTCATGTTGAATCTGTTTACTTCGGGGAGCTTGTCGTAAGCACTACATCCAGAAGCTTAATTAGAACTCAGATGGCTTTAGAAAAGGTTAAGGATGAAACCGGTTTTTCTAAAACGGGAATAAAAACAATAAGGGGAATAGAAAAAGTTGCAGTTGTAGGTACTTCACCTATGGGAATTAAGATAACTT
>DAOVUC010000274.1 GCA_030632765.1 Candidatus Dadabacteria bacterium | reverse complement strand
TGGCTATGGCTCAAGGAATAGAAGTAATAAGCGAGGTAGAGCTTGCATGGCGCTTTATAGAGACCCCAATTATAGCAATAACCGGATCAAACGGTAAGACCACGACGTCGACCCTGATTGCACGAATACTTGAGAGAAATGGACAAAGAGTTTTTCTGGGCGCCAATATAGGTACTCCTCTAATTCAGATCGCAGAGAATTCTGACAAATTTGACATTCTTGTGCTGGAGCTAAGCAGTTTCCAGCTCCAGGGTACGGAGAGCTTCAGGCCTGATATAGCAATAGTACTTAATATTTCACCTAACCACCTCGATCATCACGAGTCATTTGATGAGTATGTGGGATCGAAAATGAAGATTTATTCAAACCAAACCGTGGATGACTGGTTCATCTACAACGAAGATGACGAGGTAATTAATACCTACTTGCCCGGGGTCCGGGCAAGGAAAGTCCCCTTTGGAAAGCAGAGTGAGAAAGACTGCGTTACTTATAACGGCTCTGAGGTAACTTTCAGAGATCATATCTACGATGTTAATGGGATTAAGCTTTTAGGAAGCCATAATGTAGAAAATATTATGGCCGCTATAGCTGGAACCGTTATTCTTGATTGCAATCCTCTTTTAATTCAAGAAGAAATCAAGAACTTTGAGCCGCTTCCGCATAGAAATGAATATGTTAGAGAAATAGAAGGTGCTAAATTCTATAACGATTCAAAATCAACCAGCCCCGCGGCAACTCTTAGTGCGCTTGAGAGCCTACATTGCCCGATAATACTGATCGCTGGGGGAAAGGACAAGGGTGTCAGTTTCGAGCCCCTTAAGGATATAGTAAGAGAAAAAGTTAGATTAATGATTCTAATTGGTGAGTCTAAAGTAAGAATGGAGAAGGAGCTTGGAGAAGGAATTAGTTGCGCTTTAGCAGACTCTCTTACAGAAGCTCTGGATATTACTCTGAATAATTTAACATCAAAAGATAGCGTTCTTTTTTCCCCCGCGTGCTCTAGTTTTGATATGTTTACGTCATATGAAGAAAGGGGGATGAAATTTAAAGAAATTGTTGAAAATCTTTGAGCCGGCAAAAGGAAGGAACTATGATATAGGGGTTGTTCTCTCCACAGTTTTTCTAACTGCGGTGGGGGTTCTGATGGTCTATAGCACAAGTTCCGTTTATTCAATGGAGAACTTTGGGGATCCGAATTATTATCTTAAGCGACATGCCATATACCTTCTGTTGGGTCTTATTTCCATGCTCGCAATTCTGAGCGTTGATTACCGTGTATTAAGGAAGCTGGTATATCCGGCATATCTGCTTGGACTATGTTTGCTCGTCCTTGTTCTTATTATAGGTAAAGATGTTGGAGGTGCCAGAAGGTGGATAGATTTGGGCGCCTTTAGCTTCCAGCCATCAGAGATTGCAAAATATATTATAGTTCTATACCTTGCGCATTCACTAACCAAAAAAAGGGATAAAGTAGACAGTTTTATTGTTGGGTTTGCTTCTCACATTTTAATTGCAGGCATATACGTGATTCTAATCCTTCTTGAGCCGGATTTTGGAACCGCAACGACAATGATAGCGGTTCTTTTTGCCATGATGTTTATAGGAGAAGTTAGAATAAAATATCTTGTGCCTTTAGGGCTGATATCTGTTGCCCTATTATTTTTGGCCGTTCTTACTAAAGGTTATAGAATGGAACGAATAACTGCCTATATGGATCCCTGGCAAGACCCCCTTGGTTCTGGATATCAGTCTATCCAGTCCTTTATTGCCTTTGCACTGGGAGGGGTTTACGGCACCGGACTTGGTGATAGTTCGCAGAAGCTGTTCTTTTTACCTCAAGCCCATACTGATTTTATATTTTCCATTATAGGTGAGGAGCTTGGCTTTATTGGAATACTCCTTGTAATCATTGCGTTTGTCATTTTATTAGTAAGAAGCCTGCGCGTGTCACTAAGGGCGCCTGATCTATTCGGTTGTTATTTGGTTTTTGGCTGCGTAGTGCTTATTGCACTTCAAGCGGGAATGAATATGGCCGTAGCGGTGGGTCTATTCCCCACAAAAGGTCTTACACTTCCATTCATTAGTTACGGCGGTACATCTTTAATAACTAGTTTAGCGGCGGTAGGAATAATACTTAATGTCTCTAGATCGGGTATAAAATGAGAATAATAATAGCCGGCGGCGGAACAGGCGGGCATGTATTTCCTGCCATATCAATTGCGCAGGAGATAACAGGTAGAAATCATGATGATGAAATTCTTTTCGTGGGTACAGAAAGAGGTTTGGAAAATGAATTGCTTTCGAAAAAGGGTTATAAAATAAAACACATTAGTTCGAGGGGTTTTGTGGGTCGAGGTTTTTTTAAAACTATAATCGCTTTTTTTTATGCCTTAAAAGGTCTAATCGATTCTTTATTAATAATAAGGGATTTCAAACCGAATGTGATCCTTGGAGTAGGGGGTTATGTGTCAGGTCCTCTTGTTCTAACGGCTGTCTTACTGAGGTTTCCAACCGCAATATGTGAACAGAACACGGTGCCTGGGGTTACAAACCGTATTCTGGGAAGAGTTGTGAGTAAAATTTTTGCCTCGTTTGATTCAAGTGTCCTATATTTCTCGTCAAAAAAGGTCTTAATAACCGGAAACCCGATAAGAGAAGAAATTCTTAATAGTACTGATAGTTCTATGAATAGAGAGTCTTTATCTGCCCTTGTTTTTGGAGGGAGCCAGGGAGCCTATTCTTTAAACCGCTCGGTTCCAGAAGCATTTTCTAGAATAGATAATAAGAACATTTCAATAATTCACCAAACTGGGGAAAAGGATTATCTCTATGTGAAAAATTTATACCGGGATAATGGTATTAATGCGCAAGTACTTACATTTATAGATGATATGGCGT
>DAOVUC010000024.1 GCA_030632765.1 Candidatus Dadabacteria bacterium | reverse complement strand
TTCCTCTAGGTATAGCAAGCGAGACATCTTTTAAGTTATGCTCTCTTCCCCCCGTGATTATGATGGATTTCAAAGTGCCTTTAAGCTTACCAGCAATTTATGGAGACACGATATAATATCGATTGTAAAAATGCAAAGAAGAGATGCTAATTGCGTTTCTGATGAACTAACGAAACGACTTAATATCCCGAACCGTTTTTTTATCTAACTTTTGAACAACGGCTTTTAAAAGCTTAACCGTACTGTCGAAGTCTTCTCTGTGAATGATGGAATTATGACTGTGAATATGCCGTGAAGGAACTCCGAGAACAACAATGGGTACACCGCTTTTATGTAGATGTATAACTGATCCGTCAGTTGCTCCTCCCTCCATAGTTGTAAACTGAAGAGGGATTTTATTTTTCTTTGCAGTTTTGCAAGCGATATTATATCGTGTCTCCATAAATTGCTGGTAAGCTTAAGGGCACTTTGGAATCCATCAAAATCACGGGGGCAAGAGAGCATAACTTAAAAGATGTCTCGCTTGCTATACCTAGAGGAAAGCTTGTCGTAATAACCGGAGTGAGCGGCTCGGGAAAGTCATCGCTTGCATTCGACACAATATTTGCAGAAGGGCAGAGAAGGTATATGGAATCTCTTTCCGCCTATGCAAGACAGTTTGTGGAAAAAATAGATAAGCCTGATGTGGACTCGATTGAAGGACTTTCCCCCTCTATTTCGGTAGACCAGAAAACATTTCAAAGAAATCCCCGCTCAACTGTAGGTACCATAACTGAGATCTACGATTTCCTTAGACTCATGTTTGCGCGTATTGGAAAGCCTTACTGCTACAAATGCGGAGTTGAAATATCAGCCCAAAGTCTGGACAAGATGATTGAGCGTGTATCAACCTTAGGAAAGGGAGAAAAAATCTCTATCTACTCCCCTATTGTTCAAGGCAGAAAAGGAGAGTATCGCAAAGAGCTTGAAGAGCTTAGATCGGAGGGGTATCTAAGAGTCAGGATTGACGGCGTGCTCTACGACTTAGATGAAGAAATCAAAATAAACAAACGCAACAAACATACTATAGAGCTTCTTGTAGATGTAGCCATAATACGCGCAGAGAATATGGGGGAGAGAATTAGAGGGTCGTTACAAATTGCTTTAAAACGCTCAGGCGGTGTTGCAGTAGTAGAATCAGACAAGGGTGAAATATTTACATTCAGCGATAAGTTCGCATGCCCAAAATGCGGTATGAGTTATCCCGAAATTTCACCACGATTATTCTCTTTTAACAGCCCTTACGGATCGTGCCGTGTGTGCCATGGTATAGGAACAACATCATTTTGTGATCCTGATCTTTTAATTGATCCTGATCTTTCTATCTTAGATGGAGCGATTATTCCCTGGAGGAATTCGAGCTATTTTAAACAGATGATCGAGAACGTCTCTGACAACTATAGCTTTGATATTACTGTCCCTTTTAAGAAGCTTCCTTCTAATATTAAGAAAATAATTGTACACGGTTCTGGGAATGAGGAGGTTATGTTTTATAAAGAAAGGAAGGGGAGAGTACTAAAATACTGGGATACCTACGCAGGGGTTTTGGGTATTACGTTAGAATGGTTTAAAGAGACGGAATCTCCTGAGGTAAGAGAAAAACTCTCTCAATATATGAGAACAGCTGTTTGCCCCGACTGCAAAGGCTCCAGGTTGAGGAAAGAATCTCTATCAATTCTTATTGAAAAGAAATCGATCTATGATATAGCTAAGATGCCCGTCAACATAAGTCTTAATTTCTTTGAAGATCTAAAGCTTAAAGGACGGGAAAAAGAGATCGGGGAGAGGATTATTAAGGAGATTAACTCCCGACTCAGGTTTTTGCATGATGTGGGACTCAGCTATCTTACGCTAGACCGCTCAGCGCCTACTCTATCAGGCGGAGAGGCGCAAAGGATAAGGCTTGCAACCCAGGTTGGATCGAAACTCACGGGAATAACATATGTGCTCGACGAGCCAACTATTGGACTTCATTCGAGGGATAACCTTAGGCTCATAGATACTCTCAAATCCTTAAGAGACAGCGGGAACTCTGTAATAGTTGTTGAACATGATGAGGATACGATTAGAAACGCGGATTATGTAATAGATATAGGTCCTGGTGCCGGGGAGAAGGGAGGGGAAATTGTCACGGCTGGTGATGTCGACAAGCTAACCCAGAGCGAAAGGTCTCTTACCGGTGGTTACTTGTCCGGCGATCTAAGTGTTGCCTATCCCAAAAGGCGTAGAAAACCCAAAGGGTCCATATCTATAAAAGGCGCTTCTGAGCATAATTTGAAAAATATAAATGTTGATTTTCCCTTAGGGGTATTCACATGCGTAACGGGTGTCTCGGGATCAGGAAAGAGTACCCTTTTGATAGATACTTTATATAACGCGCTCAGTCATTCTCTTTATAAAAGTAAGGAGCCAATTGGCAAGCATAAGAAAATCACAGGGGCAAGAGAAATTGATAAGGTCTTAAATGTTGAGCAAAGCCCTATAGGCAGAACCCCAAGATCTAATCCCGCCACATATACCGGTCTATTTTCTCCAATCAGAGATTTATTTGCCATGCTTCCTCAAGCCAATGCCCGGGGATATAAGCCAGGAAGGTTCAGCTTTAACGTTGGTGACGGCAGGTGCAGTGTGTGTTCGGGGTACGGTACGGAAAAGATAGAAATGCATTTTCTGCCCGATGTATATGTGACATGCGAGCGGTGCGGTGGAGGCAGGTACAATTCGGAGACACTGGAGATTAAATATAACGGTAAAAGCATTGCGGATGTGCTCGATATGACGGTTAGTGAAGCGCATGAGTTTTTCCGTAATATTCCCCCTCTTAAGTCAAAGCTTGAGGTACTGGAAGCAGTTGGGCTTGAATATATTAGATTGGGCCAGGCAGCGACCACTCTTTCGGGAGGAGAGGCGCAGAGAATAAAACTTTCAAAAGAACTCTCCCGTCGTGCTACAGGAAATACTCTCTATATACTTGATGAGCCCACAATCGGACTTCACTTTGATGATGTGAGGAAACTTCTTCTGGTAATTCAAGAGCTTACGAATAAGGGCAATACTGTAATAGTGATTGAGCATAATTTCGATGTAATAAAATGCGCTGATTATGTGATTGACATGGGTCCTGAGGGAGGTGAGTCAGGTGGGCAAATTGTGGCTCAGGGAACACCTGAAAAAGTCTCAAAAGCTAAGGGTTCATATACCGGCATGTTTCTGAAAAAGGCATTAGCAAAGAAAAAAACAAGCAGTAAGGGACCTAATTAATTGGATTTATTACAATCAATAATCTTGGGAGCGATTCAGGGTATTACCGAGTTTTTTCCGGTAAGCAGTACCGCTCACCTGGTACTCTTTCCCTGGTTTTTCTCATGGACAGACCAGGGGCTTCCCTTTAATGTAGCCCTCCATATGGGCAGTCTCATAGCAATTATCTATTATTTCTGGCGTGACTGGATTTTAATAATTAAGGAGTTTCTTGACAGTGTTTTTAAGGGGAGTTTTGAGGGTTGTCCGAATGGTAAAACAGGGTTATACCTCATAATTGCGACAGTGCCGGGGGCATTAGCCGGTCTGCTGTTTGAGGAATACGCAGCCGGGCTTCTCAGGCATCCTTTGTCCATCGCTTTCTCCCTTTCTTTTTTCGGTGTGGTTCTTTATTTTTCAGACAGGATCTCTAAGAAAACCAAAACTGTCGGAGAGATAAACATCGTAGACTGCATCATAATCGGGCTTTCTCAAGCACTCGCTATTATTCCGGGAGTATCTCGCTCGGGAATAACCATTACAGGGGCTATGTTTAGAAACTTAAACAGGGAAGAGGCAGCAAAATTTTCCTTTTTATTAGGAACCCCTCTAATAGCGGGCGCGGGTGTGTTTGAGGCAAGGCACCTGGAGTCCTCTCAGGTTATGAGCCTTCCTTTTGTAGCCGGCGTTATAGCATCAGCTCTGTTTGCTTTCCTTGCTATTAAGTACTTATTAAGATTCGTGAGAAAATCAAGCTATACGGTTTTTGTGATTTACAGACTAGCTCTTGCTGTTTTGATTGCGTTTTTATATTTGACGAGATAGACGCTCTAAATAACTTCTTATGTTCAGCCAATTTTTATAGTATTAAAAAATGGAGTCGCCAAATTGATTGCACTACTTTCTGCAACATGGGATGAAATCATATTATTAAAAAGGGATGTGCAAGTTGCCGATGAAGGGGCTAACGGTGAGTTGGAATACAAAATTGGCGAGTTATACGGTCAACCCGTAGTTATCGCGGTGACGGGAGTGGGGATTAGAAGAGCGAGAGCTGGAACGAGCTTTATTATTCAGAAATTTAAACCCTGCATTATAATTTGTGCCGGTCTTGGTGGTGCGCTTAGTCCTGATCTCAAAGTCGGGGACATAGTTTTAGGCGAGTCGGTCATTAGTTTAAGGAAAAATGAGGCAAAGGAGCTCTATTGCGATCTTCCTTTCTCAGAAATTGAATGTAAAAAAGGTGCACTTCTTACAGAGAGCAGGTTTATCAACAAACCGGAAGAGAAAAAACGCTTGTTTGAAGCTTCAAGTGCATTGTCTGTAGACATGGAAACGTGGGGGGTGGTAGAAGCTGCTGTGCAAAGTGGCATACCTGTAGCATCTGTGCGTTCTGTGTCTGATGAATCGCACGAAAACCTTCCCGATATGGGAGCAATTTACGCTAATAACGGGGAGGTCGATATTGAAAAAGCTAGCGATTATTTTTTGTCAGATCCGTCTTTAATTGCTCCTTATTTCAAATTCAGATTTAAGAACTCACCCAGAGCCTCAAATTCACTTTGCGAATTCCTTTCTTCTCTCATACCAAATCTTTAGTCGGGATTAAGATAAATATTCTTTACATCCATAGGTATCGGAGTAATCTTTTTATATGATATTTAATTTTATCAAAGTACGTAATCTCTATCTTTTTATATTGATCCTGGGTCTATTCTTCTCATTAACCAAAGCCTCCATATCCGCCGTGCAAGCAAAGGACAGAGGCGATTCTATCGTAATACAGGCAATGGGAAAAGAGCTTAAACGCTCACAGGAAAAACTTAAGCTTGAAGGCTACGAAACACCCTATTTCATAAGTTATCAGATTAAAGACAACGAATACTATAGCATCAAGGGAAAGTACGGTGCCATTGCTTCTTCGAATAAGGATAGGATCAGGCGTCTTTTTGTGGATGTACGTGTAGGTAACTATGACTTCGACAATTCCATAAAGGGTCGTTCCGGGGGCAGTGTACCCTTTCACGACGCTCTAGATGTACCAGTGGATAATGACCCTGACGCAATAAGAGCGGCATTATGGCAAGTCACTGATCTAGCATACAAAGATGCTCTAACTCAGTATTTCAATAAAAAGGCTAATAATGTGCAGGAGATAGAGGATAAAAACTCCAAAAGTTTTACCAGGGAGAAGAGCCACAATTACTATGGGCCTGAGCTTAATTTAACTTTTAATCCTTCACAATGGGAAGATAACTTGAGGGAAATCTCATCAGTCTATAAAAATTATAAAGAGCTTACTAATGCCGATATTGTTATAACCGCTCAAAAAGAGACGGTCTATTTCATAAATACTGAGGGGACGAGCTACATAAGAGACGAAGTGCTTTATTCAATTGACGCGCAAGTAACAACAAGAGCAAAAGACGGAAAGGCTATAAGCAATTATAGAAATCTGTACTATGTATCCCCTGAAGAAATTCCATCTGTGAAAGAACTAAAAGCCATTGTGAACGAAATGGTAGAGGAGGTGCTTGAGATGAGAGGTGCCGAGGTGCTTTCTCCCGTAAGTGTCCCTGCCCTGCTCGAGCCGGAAGCTGCGGGAGTAGTTTTTCATGAGGCCATAGGACACCGCCTTGAGGGTGAGAGGCAGATTGACGATGACGAAGGTCAGACCTTCAGAGAGAAAGTAGGGGAGAAAATAATACCCCCTTTCCTTTCTATTGTTGATGATCCGTCTATGAAAGACTTCAACGGCACACATCTTATGGGATATTATCCATTTGACGATCAGGGTGTACCTGGAGAAAGGGTAGTTCTTATAGAAGATGGTATTTTAAGGAACTTTCTCCTGTCCAGAACGCCGGTAAACGGTTTTGAAAGCTCAAACGGCCACGGCAGGGCATCTTACGGACGAGCGCCCATAGCGCGTATGAGTAACACTATAATTGAGTCCAATACCGAATACTCAAATGAGAAGTTAAAAGAGCTCCTTATTGAAGAGGTAAAGCGTCAGAATAAACCTTTTGGACTCTTAATTAAGAGAATGAAAGGGGGAGAGACGAATACTTCTTCTTACAATTTCCAGGCTTATAGGGCAACCCCGGTTGTAATCTACAAAGTCGACCCAAAAACAGGTGAAGAGACCCCGGTACGCGATATAGAGATCGTAGGGACACCGCTTGTATCGATTAATAAAATTATTGCCACAGGGGATGATTACTCTGTATTTAATGGTTTCTGCGGCGCCGAATCAGGCTATATTCCGGTTTCGACAGTTGCTCCGAGTATCCTGGTTTCGGAGATAGAATTTCAGCGCAAATCCTCTAAAAAAGAGAAGCTTCCACTATTACCCCCACCTTTTTTTGACGAAGGCAAGTAGGACTAAGTTAATGTTTTCTAACCAAGGACATTTTCTCTATTTTGTTTGATGAAACTACTTTAATTTCAAACCCACAACTTAACTAGACTTAACCCGCTTCCATAATTCTTTCTTATTTGTTAGTATAGAATATATCACTTCCACTTTAACTCTTAAGGGGGTTCCCGTAATGGCTAAAACTGAAAAAACAATCGAGGCTTTACTAAATGAAAGGCGCACTTTTTCTCCTAGTAAAAAGTTCAGAGATAATGCACATGTGAACGATGAAGCTCTATACCGTAAGGCAAAGCGGAATAGAGAGAAATTTTGGGAAGATTTTGCAAAAGAGCTTGACTGGTTTAAAAAGTGGAGAAAGGTCCTCACATGGAAGGTCCCCAATGCAAAATGGTTTACAGGCGGGAAATTAAATGTCTCATATAACTGTCTTGATAGACATATTGAGACCGCGAGAAAAAATAAGGCAGCGATAATATGGGAAGGTGAGTTTGGAGAAAGTATAACTCTAACTTACTGGGAACTCTACCGAGAAGTAAACAAATTTGCCAATGTCTTAAAAAGTCTTGGAGTTAAAAAGGATGACAGGATAACTATCTATCTCCCAATGATCCCTGAGCTTGCTATCGCTATGCTTGCATGCGCCAGAATAGGCGCCCCCCACAGCATAGTTTTCGGAGGTTTCAGTCCGGATAGTCTAAGAGACAGGATCAGGGACTGCAAAGCTAAAGTTCTAATTACATCAGACGGCGGATACAGGAGGGGGAAAGTGGTTCCTCTTAAGAAAAATGCGGATGAGGCGCTTAAGAAAACTCCTTCAATAAAGAAAGTCGTAGTAGTAAATAGGATTGGAGATAAAGAAAAAGTAAGAATGAAAAGGGGGAGAGATCTTTGGTGGCATGCATTAATGGAGGACGCTAGTCCCTATTGCACGCCTGAGAGGATGGATTCAGAGGACATGCTCTTTATTCTCTATACAAGCGGTACCACAGGCAAACCCAAAGGTATTGTTCATACCACCGGAGGTTATCTGGTCGGGGCGTACGCGACTACCAAATTGGTTTTTGACCTTAAAGAAGAGGACACATATTGGTGTACAGCCGATATAGGGTGGGTTACAGGCCACAGTTACATAGTTTACGGTCCTCTTGCCAACGGGGCTACATCTATTATGTATGAAGGAGCACCTGACTATCCTGATATTGGGCGTTTTTGGGCTATAGTTGAAAAATATGCGGTAACCATATTCTATACTGCGCCTACAGCAATTAGGGCATTTATGAAATGGGGTGAGGAGCATCCGAAAAAATACGATTTAAGCTCACTCCGTCTACTAGGTTCTGTAGGTGAGCCGATTAACCCTGAAGCATGGATGTGGTATCACACTCATATTGGGGGGAAGAAGTGTCCGATCGTAGATACCTGGTGGCAGACTGAAACGGGGTCAATTCTCATAACGGCGCTCCCGGGATTGACTAAACTAAAACCCGGATCCACAACAATTCCGTTCCCGGGAATAGAAGCTGACATAGTTGATGAAGCCGGAAAAAGAGTCAAAGTAGGAGCCGGTTATCTTGTTATTAATAGTCCATGGCCTTCGATGTTAAGGGGTATCTATGGTGATCCGAAACGCTATGTGGATACGTACTGGAGCAAGTATCCGGGGATTTATTTCACCGGAGACGGGGCAAAAAGAGATAAGGACGGCTATATATGGGTTCTCGGCAGGGTTGATGATGTCATGAACGTGGCTGGGCATAGAATTAGCACTATGGAGGTGGAAAGCGCACTCGTGGATCATCCTACTGTTGCAGAATCTGCGGTTGTCGGCAAGAGCCATGATTTAAAAGGACAGGCAATTGTGGCGTTTACTACCCTTAAAAAGGGAATTAAGTCGAGCCCTCAACTACTACAAGAACTAAGAGCGCACGTCGCCAAGAAGATCGGAGCAATTGCTAGACCCGATGACATTATTTTTACTGTTGATCTGCCTAAAACTAGAAGTGGAAAAATAATGAGGAGGCTTCTTAGAAATGTCGCCGAGGGCACAGTTTTGGGAGATACAACGACACTTGCGGATCCCTCAGTTGTAAATCAGCTTAAGGAACAGTACGAGGATAAAGAAGGATAAAGGTTATTTAATCGGGAACTTAGGCGGGTAATTGATTATGCTTTTTAAGATGGGTGTACTTGCGTGCCCTAAAGTTCTGAATGTCTTCTCTAATAGAAGCTACAACAAAGCCAATCACCGTAGCGTCATCTAAGAGTCCTAGAGCGGGTATCATATCCGGTACAGCGTCAAATGGATTAACGAAATATATTAGCGCAGCTGTGGATAAAAGCAGAGTCATGCAGGGAACTTCGTTATAATCACCCTTGACCCAGGCTTTGAGCATTACAAGAAGTACAGTAAAATCATTCTGAATAGATAGTATCTTTTTTTTGCCGGAATGGATTTCTTTAGATGCAGTATCGATTAACTCATTTACATTCTTAGTGTTTTTCAATAATCCGCTAGCTCGAACGAGCGCGGTTGTAGAAAACAGCTTAAGTATGGCTTTGGCCGATGTGAGCATAGTTCATTTATTGCTTGAAACACCTTAATAAGCAATCTAATTAGTAAACTCTATGATACATCTTTTAGGGACAGCCCATTATCTTTTAAAAATGCCAGGAGACCCTTTTTATTTATTGTTCTTAAAGCCCGAGTTGAAATACGCAGTCTTACAGTGCGGTTTAGTTCAGGTATAAAAATCCTTTTCCAGTGTAAATTAGGATTCTGACGACGCTTTACCTTATTGTTCGCATGCGAAACATGGTTTCCAACCAGTGGAGCTTTTCCTGTTATCATACATTTCTGTGCCATTTGTTACCTCCTACTTAATACCGTAAAATAGGTTAGTAATTATTCCACAAGAAAAAGATTTGTAAATATGAATATAAAATAAAGAACCGTACCCCTAAATATTACGTATAAGAATAATGTGTATAGCTGATAAATAATATGCACAGCACTTAGGCATTTTATAGAGGGTTTGAGAAAGCAAATAATTGTTACAAATAAAATTTGGTGTGTTACACCTTAAATTGAGTAAAAACACTTTATGGAGGCTTATAATTATGAAGAAAGGAGCACTTCTTTTCTTATTTGTAGCTTTAGCATTTGTCATGTTTTCTGCACCATCTTTTGCTGATAGCGTTGATAAGGCTACAGATGCAATGCAAGAGGGTCAGGACATGATGGACAAAGGTCAGGGCGCCATGGATAAGGGTAAGGGTATGATGGACAAGAGTAAAGATTTGATGGACGTAAAGGCAGAAGTTATGGAAGCTACAGTTACGTGTGTCCAGGTAGATCAGGGTGGAACTCTTACAAACTTAACAGAGTTTGAAGGGTGTACAGGTACGATGGTTATAGTTACAGCCGATAAATCCGCGGCTATAATTGCTCCCAAAGCACAATCAGCAGTTATGAAAGGCGGCAAACAAACAGTTGCAGGAGAATTGGCAGGACATACAAGAGGTTACATTCTTGCTTCCGCATCAGCACCGGACGACAAAGGCGCTACAGAGACAGTTGAAGGGACTATAGTTTGCCTTCTTCCTAACTATGAGGACGGTTCGGTTCAGCCTGTAGTTGCAACATCGCCGTGTGGAGAACACGGCCAGCACCTTCATGTAGTCAAGACCAAAAGTGGTCAAGTATACGCGCTACATGGAACTGAGGAAGCGATCAAGAATTTAGAAGCTACTTCTGATAGAAAAAATGTTAGCCTAGAAGGTAAGATTCTTGGAGAACAGGGAGCCTGGGTTCTCTACGTTAATTAAGTAATAGATTTATATGAAGCCACAAGGGGGAGGAGTCATCCTCCCCTTTTTTTATTACCTCAAATAATTCAATTATTTTATTCGGTTGAAACAGTTATTTTCCTTTCTGTATTATTAAAAGGGCCATCTACTAAATTCCCCTCTCCGTCTAAAAGCTGAAGTGTTATAATGTATTCACCGCTAGTTAGTCCTGTAACAAATGCGGGCTTCCACTTTGTCATTGTAATTGTATGTTCTATAGCATCCGGTTCATTTTTGCGAATTGTATATTTAGCATGGTATCCGTCACCAGGTTCAATATTAATTATGTAGAAATCCAGCATGATCTTTTCTGCGTCCTTACCCTCATATTTACCTTTTGGTCTGCTGTATATAATAGTGGGCTTGGATTCATCAAGCATAAACTCCCCTTCTTCTTTGCCAACGTAGAAGTTCACAATATCAACGGAGTCTTTAGACTTAACACTTTCATGATAGGAGCGGCTGGGAAAAACAACAAGTGTATGAGGGCCTTCATCTAAGACCCCTATATCAAAAGGAACTCCCGCTTCATAATCCGCAAAGTAGGGGTCGTTGTCCAATATTATATGTACATGCTGCCCTTTTGCGGAGTTGGCAATTTCTTTGGCTCTTGGGGTTTCGGTTTGTACCCCGAGCTCGTAGTTCTCCACATCTACAGCTACGGAGACGTTGTAATCATCTAGCACATCCCCGTCTTTAAGATTGGCGAAACGCGCTTTAGCGCCGGGAAATGCCGGAGACTTTCTTCCTACTTCGATTTTGACATTAGATTCTTGGTTCTGGGTATCTGTTGTAGAAGCAGTTTCTTCTTCGACCGCAGTTTCTTCTTCCACTGCTGTTTCTTCGACAACTTTTTCGTTTACATTGCCTTCATTTTGTTTGCACCCGAGTGTTGCCAGGACAATAAGAATAACAATGCTAAATAAAGGTAATATTAAACTTCTCTTCATTTCTTTACTCCTTTTGAATTTGATCTATCTTGTGTATTCTAAGTTATCGCGTACCAGAATCCAATTAATTTTTTAATATAAAATTGCCAAGTGCGGAGAAATAGATGATTGGCCTGGAATTATTAAATAT
>DAOVUC010000276.1 GCA_030632765.1 Candidatus Dadabacteria bacterium | reverse complement strand
TCAATTGCGCTAAGCTCTTCATTTATATCTTTATTCCCTCTTATATGCTGTAGAACCCTCTTGGCTTTGTCCTCAAGTGAATGAATCGCAAGCCACCGTGGAGTCTCTGATAGAAATAGCATCCCAAGGGTAAAAGTAAATGCAGGTAACGCTTCAAGCCCAAACATCCATCTCCAGTCCCCGTCGTGTGAGAAAACATAATTTACTATATAGGCAAGTAGAGTGCCGAAGGTTATTCCAAGAGTATTAAAAGTCACCATCTTACCTCGATTTGATGAGGTGGATAACTCTGAGATATAAAGAGGCGAGATAATTGATACCGTTCCCAAAGATAGGCCGGAAATAATTCGCCCCAAAATCAAAACTGGAATGGAAGGCGCAAAAGCCATTAACAAAGATCCCACAAGAAAGAATACACCTACTATAATTAGAACCCTTCTTCGTCCAAATTTATCTGCCAGCGTGCCGCCCAGAGGAGCACCAATCATTGCGCTTAGAAAAAGGGAGCTGATAATAACTCCCTCTAAGAATGGGGAAACTACAAATTGCTTTTTAATAAATAAGATGGCGCCTGAAATTACGGCAGTATCGTAACCGAATAAAAACCCACCCATAGAAGCAATTAGAACGGAGACATGAAAATAGAACTTGTGACCTGTCTGGAGGTTTAATGTATTGGTATGAACCATATAGAATTATCCCATATCTCAAACGAAAGGTTTACTTATTTTCAGCTCACCTTAAACAGCAACAGAATGTTTATGTAGCAGTCTTTGGTTTTCGTTCTCTTACGTTCTCAATGATTACATAAAATACGGGAACTACGATTAAACTGAGCATAGTGGAAAGGATCATGCCGCCAAACACTGCTGTACCAAGGGAATGTCTGCTTTCGGCTCCGGCGCCGCTTGCTATGACCAGAGGGAAAACACCAAGGATAAAAGCAAAAGCGGTCATTAAAATGGGGCGCAATCTTATCATAGCAGCCTGCATTGCAGCCTCTATCACTGGGAGCCCTTCCTCTCTTCGCTGTTTAGCGAATTCTACTATCAAAATTGCGTTCTTACTCGCGAGACCTATCAGCATTACTAGCCCGATCTGGCAATACACGTCATTAGTTAAACCTCTTAAGTACTGGGCTGACATAGCTCCGAGAAGCGCAAGCGGTACAGCCAGCATGACCATAAACGGCATTGCCCAGCTTTCATATAGAGCAGCCAAAAATAGAAACACAAATACAATCGATAGAGCGAAAATCAGTGGGGCCATGTTACCCGCTTTAATTTCCTGATAAGACGTACCTGACCACTCGTATCCCATACCCTCAGGCAGCACCTCTTCGGCTAGCGCTTCCATGGCTTTAATTGCTTGACCTGAGCTGTAACCGGGCGCTGAATCGCCGTCGATCTCGGTTGAGCGGTATAGGTTATAGTGAGTAACGGTTTCAGGCCCAACAATCTCTTTAACATCTATCAGAGTGCTCAACGGAACCATACCGCCCGTCTCTGTCCTCACATATAGCCTTGAGATATCGTCTACTTCCGCGCGGTAACTGTCCTCTGCCTGCATAAACACTCTATACACACGTCCGAACTTATTGAAATCATTTACATACAGCGCGCCCAAATAAGCCTGCAGCGTATCGAAGATATCAGAGATCGCCACACCTTGAGTTTTAGCTTTAGTTCTATCAAGCTCGACATAAATTCCAGGAACATCAGCAGTGAAAGAACTAAAAAGACCCGTAAGTTCAGGCTTTTCATTCCCTTTCTCTATCATCTCTTTTGTTACATTAGCCAGAGTCTGTATGCCCAAACTTGCCCTGTCTTCCAGCTCAAACTGAAATCCGCCGGTTGAGCTTAAACCCTGTATTGGGGGAGCATTAAAGGGGACTACAACAGCGCCTTGAATACCGGCAAACTCTTTCCTAACTCTTTCTATAATCCCAAATACGCTGAGCGCGTAGGATTTTCTCTTACCCCATGGTGCAAGAACTGCATAAATCGCCCCGGTATTAGAATCAGAGCTCGATGTTAAGAAATTTAATCCTGCAATTACTATTACATGAGCTACACCCGGGGTGTTGACAAGAATATCGTATACTTCTTTAATAGTCTCTTCCGTACGCTCAAGTGATGAGCCTTCAGGTCCTTGAACATCAATAATGAAATATCCCTGGTCTTCTTCTGGGACAAATCCGGTAGGAACTATAGTAAACATGAAAGATGTAACTACCATAAGTACCGCGAAAACGCCTACTACAATTTTCCATCTAGCCGTTAGAGTTACAAGCCAGCCGTGATATCTATCTTTGAACCAGTCAAATCCCTGATCGAACTTTTTAAAGAACCAGAATTTTTTCCCCGTTTCCTTTCTCAGAAATAGTGCACAAAGTGCAGGGCTAAGTGTAAGAGCATTGATTGTAGATATTGCAACCGAGCAAGCTATTGTGAGCGCGAACTGCCTGTAGAGCTGACCTGTAATACCCGGCATAAAAGATACAGGAACAAAAACAGCCATAAGGACGAGTGAAGTAGCTACAATGGGTCCTGTTACTTCTTTCATCGCAGCGCTAGTAGCCTCACGGGATGATACACCCCTTTCCGCTATCAATCTGGATGCATTCTCAACAACAATAATAGCATCATCAACTACAAGACCTATCGCTAGAACAAGACCGAAAAGAGTAAGAGTATTTATTGAGAAACCAAGAGCGTTAATTAATGCAAATGTACCGATTAGCGAAACCGGGATAGTAATTGCCGGGATGAGTGTTGCTCTGATATTCTGAAGGAATATAAATACAACTATAAAAACCAGTATGAATGCCTCAAAAAGAGTAATCACAACTTCCTTAATCG
>DAOVUC010000248.1 GCA_030632765.1 Candidatus Dadabacteria bacterium | reverse complement strand
TTAGCAGCTTCTCTAAGGTCCATAGCTTTGAGCCAATTATTAAGCTGCTCAGTTTTCTCAATCATCTTGTCAACCAAGTAAGCGCCCTCAGGAGAAGTCTCTCCAGGTGAGTTGCTTGCTATCTTTGTCCTTGCCTCCGTAAGAATGTTAATTAGTTCCTGTACTTTTTTCTTTTCGTTCTCGATAAATTCGCGGAGATTATCTCCAGGTAAATCCGGGTTCTCCAATAAAGCCCTCTTAAGCTCTCCGGTATTCCCTTTAAGAGAAGCCTCCTCTCTTTGGAGGTCCTCAATTTGTGAAATTAGCTCATTAAGCTTTGAAATTTCCTTTGCCATCATCGAAGAGCCGAAAGACTGCATGCCGTTTTCAAGGGATGCCATCATGTTTTGAAGACTCTGAGCCATACTAGATAACATTTTAAGCGCTTGATCGATATTGCCTTCCTGGGCGAGCTTAGAAATTTGATCCAACTGCGCTTGAAGGCTCTCGGCTTCAAAGGCGTCCATATTTAAAAAGCCCTCCTGTATATCACCGTTAAGCCCCTCCATCTTTTTTGCAAGTTGTGACATAAGGTCTTTAATTTGGTTAAGTTTCTCCTGAATCTGCGCATTCAATTCTTCATTGCTACTTTCATTTAATTGTTTTAGAAGCTCTGATAGTTCGCCGTATTCTTTAAATAATTCTTTGCTCGAACGAAGCGAGTCCACTAACTTCTCTCCCTTGAGCATAGAATCCAAGAAAAGTATGTCGTCTTCAAACTCGTGTATTTCCCTTCTCATCAGCCGGCCTAGTCTTCCAATATCTAATTTAGCAAAAGACTCAATAAGATATTTTCTTTCATCCAAGAGTGTCTTTATTCTTAATTCCATGTTGGATAGACCGACAAAATATGTAAAGTCCGAGTATTCATCCTCCCTCATATTCGCAATTGTCATATCCAGGGTTCCTAATGAGTGTTCGATCTTTTGTGTGAGTCTTTTCTGCATCTTCAGCACCTCCCCTATATCAATCACCTTAGGTTCGACTGTGGAGTTCCCCGAGTTCTCCGTACTTCTGGTCGAAGCGTCATCATTTGAGATATTGAATTCATCCCCTAAGATGTTGATTTCATCTCCTAGTATATCTATTAGCTCTTCCATGAGCTGCTCGGCATAGATGAGCGTTTCTTTATGCTTTGACCCGGCGTCTTTGAGTATAATTGTGATTGCATTTGAGACCCCAACTTTTGGCCCTGTAATAGTATCGTTGTCATACGCCAGTACTCTGATCTTTATTGTTTCACCACTTTCGGAATTTATACCACTTGGGCCCCAAGAGAATTTATCACTAATTGCATTTGTTTCCTGATCAATTTTTGATATAGGCGTTTTAGACTGTCCTCCCTCGTTTTCCCATGTGAGCATTAACTTTGAAATACCGTAATCATCTTGAGCCTCAAAGAAAATATCGATCTTTTCCTCTGAACCAAGCTCTATGGTCTCTCCCAAAGGGCTGGATATGGATACACTCGGCTCTGTATCTTCTTCAGTCTTAATTTCAAAAGTTTCCGATATGAGGTTTTTCGAAGTTTCTTTAATGATAAAGCTTCCGCTGCCAAGCACTGTGAATCCGGCTTTGATTTTCCCTCCAGACATGATTGCCGGCACGGAAACACCATTTTCGACTATGAGCGATCCTTCCTCAAAATGGTTAAGGGGTTTGGCCTCAAATATTACTTCTGTCCCTTTCATTGCCTTTATATCGCCTCTAGATCCTTTAATCTTCTGAGTGGGGAGTTTTGTATACTCAGGGTATTTTAGTGTGATCTCAATATCGGCAAGTTCAAGATGTGGGCCTGAGTTTGGAGGTATTACATTAAAGCTCAATAAATAACTCGTAAAATTGCCTGGAACAAAAATTAAGACTGCTGAGGCAAATATCGCCCCTGCAACTGCTGGAATTAAATATTTTTTCAGATTCCTAATTGGAAAAAGGGACGCGAGGTCAAGGGTTTCCACTTTATTGGTAATTTTGACTATATGAGCAAGGGCAAGGTTCTCGGATGTGCCCAATGTACTTGAGTTATTGATATTATTGTCTTTAAGCTGAAGCGCGTTTAATGTGTCTTCTCCAAGACCCGCGGCTACCTTATCCAGATCTTCTAACACACTCCTTGTCCCGGTCTCTCTTAGTAAAGGAATTACCAGCGTCCTGATTACTACCAGGATCAAGGATAAGAGGGTTGCAATTTTTAAAAACGTGTAATAAACGGGGTTGGAGAATAGAACTGATAGTAAAGTGCTCAGAGCAAGAGAGACGAAAATAGATATAACAATTATGGATGAGCCTTTGAGAAGTAGATATTCTTTCTTCCTTACCTTAAGACCCTTTACTGCTGTGTCCAGTCTCCCTCGAGAGTCAGTGCTTTCCATTGATATAAAATATTACCTCACACACCTATATATTGGAAGTTGTACAGTGTGCTAACTATGCTATCATATTGAGTTTTGAAGGAAACAGAGGCTTATGGGATTTAAGAAACTTTTAACAAAAAAGATGGAATTCTCAGCTTCGCACCGTTATTGGAACCCCGGGTGGAGCGAAGAGAAAAATATATCTGTCTTCGGCAAATCGGCAGGTCCTTACGGTCACGGCCATAACTATAGCCTTGAGGTAACTGTTGAAGGCGAGGTTGATGCACAAACAGGGATGATAATTAACCTATATGAGCTTAAGTCGGTGATGAATGATGTGCTTTCAGATTTTGATCATAAACACTTAAACGATGATAATCCTCATTTTAAGGATCTGGTTCCAACAACTGAAAATATTGCCCGCGTACTTTGGGAATTGCTTGAGGAAAAGCTTGAGGATAATACCAAATGCTCACTTTACAGGGTAAGACTCTATGAAACCCACGATTTGTATGTTGATTACTGGAGAAAATAAAAATTAAAGAATTTGTTAGCCTTACAAAAACTTATCGTTTCTCAGCAGGGCATAGGCTCTACATTAAAAGCATGTCCGAAGAGGAGAATTTTAAGATATTTGATACATGCTCAAATCCCAATGGTCATGGTCATGATTATTATGTGCAAGTCAAGGTAGCAGGGGATATAAACCCGGAGACCGGGATGATTATTAGCCTGCCGGAACTTGATAATACCGTGAATATCGTGATTGATGAGCTTGATCACAGGAGGCTCGATATTGAAGTCCCGTACTTTGAGGCGAATCAGCCAACAGGTGAAAATATAGCTAAATATATGTGGGAGAGGATTAAACCTGATCTCGGTGATAAATTGATACATCTAAAGCTGAGTGAGACTTCTAACAGCTATTTTGAATACTATGAGGAGGATAACTATCCCTATGAGC